>BEHG01000142.1 GCA_002898655.1 archaeon HR04 | reverse complement strand
CCTTATATCACATACTACGCCATCTGGCAATACATCCACATTGATTATACTCTTTGCAGTAAGTAGTATCTCATCTGAGTAAACTTTGCGTATATTAACTTCCCTCTCTATAACCTTACCAACATCCTCCTGCCTCACCACATCCACACTTACAGGTGCATCAACTAGTATGCTCAACAACTGTTCAACTGTGCCTACCTCTGCAAGGAGTAACTTCTCTATCCTTGATAGTTTGATACATGCAGCATCCTCCAACTTCTTTAGTGCTGAGAGCATGCTAGTACCAAAGTCTCCAGAGCCAACCTCTACCGATACCTGCTTTATCATCATGATAGTAGCATCCTCACCATAAGCATCGATATCGCTGCTCCTATACTACCTATACTCATTAACTTTAGCATCCTCTCATACAGGATGATCTTCTCCTTCTCATCACTATGTGAGCGCTTCAACTCCTTGTATGGTCTAGATACCCTTATCTCTGCATAAGCTACTAGCGCAGTAATGGATGATGCTATAAGTGCAGATATGGATATGCTATTAGTCTGCATAACATACCCAGCAAGCAATGGTAATCCTCCCCAGGATATAGAGAACCATAGATTGCTATGGAACCTACCATTGAAGAGTTCAACATTGTATGCAAAGAGGAAGAAGCCTTCAAGCACTGCTATTATTGCAAGTAATGGCACATAAACTACTATATAATATATGCCTATTGTATATGCAATTGCCAATGCTGCAAGTGCTATAGCAAGAAGTGCTCTATTGCTGAATACATTCCCCCATGGCTTACGCTTAGAACCTATGCTATCTAATGCATGTGCTGATATACCCAATGCTAGTAGGTAGATGAGTACTATAGCGATGAGTCTATCCCATATGATGTTATCAGCCAAGAGAGAACCTATTACAGTGAATGATACACACATCCCAGTGTATGGGAGGAAGAGCATCCCAATGGCTACCCTGAATCTTAGAGGACCAAACTTTGGCACGAACCACTCATCAAGCCTGCTATCATACATTATAATGTATAAGTGAGACGATGAATAAAAAGTTATTTACTGCTGCTAGAAGTTATATATAATTAAAGATAGGATTAATATTACTGAAAATATTTAAAGAGATGTATGAGAATACTGGTTACTGGGGCAACTGGTTTTATAGGCAGTAGGCTAGTTAGGAGGCTCATCAATCGAGGGCATGAAGTTACCTGCTTAGTCAGGAGTGATGGTGCAATTACCAATCCCAAGGCTATTGGGGCAAAAGAGTGTATAGTTGCTGATATAACAAATAGGGAGAGTATGATGAAGGCTATTAGCATTGCCAAGGATGTAGATGTGCTCATCCACCTTGCTGCACTCAACCCATTGATAAAGGATAGAAGACTGCAGTATGATGTTAATATAAATGGGATGAGGAACCTCATAGATGCAATAGTAAGTGCTAGGCTAACCTTGAAGAGGGTTATATACGCTCAGGGCATGGGTGTATTTGGGAATGTACATGGTGCAATCGTTGATGAGGATAGCCAGTATAGACCAGAGACATGGTTCACAAGGTTGAGGAGTGATGCTGAGATGATGCTCTGGGATGCCAGCAAGGATGCTGGCTTCAGTATAAGCATTGCTATACTTGGGGATGTGTATGGAAATGGTGGATGGTTCACAAACATAATGGTTAAAGGGCTGATTAAGAGCATCTTTGGGCTAGGATTCATGATACCTGGTGCTGGAGATTACTATAGATGCTTGATACATGTGGATGATGCTGTAGATGCACTAGCACTCATGGCTGATGCTGATTATACAGGGAATGAGAGGTTCATAGTATGCGATGATGAACCTTGTATGTTCAGAGAGTTTGTATACTACACCGCTGATATACTAGGGGTCAAGAGGCCTCCAAGGATGCCATTATGGCTTGCAAGACTATTTCTTGGCAGTGATATAGTAGATACGTTAACAGCATCTGTACGGGCAAGCAACGCTAAGGTTAAGCATATGTTAAATTTAACGTTAAGATATCCAGATTACAGAGTTGGTGTAAGATCTGTTGTAGATGAGATAAGGAGTGCTAGAGGCAACAGATTGGCTATATAAACATATACATGTTGTACGATTAAGGTATAATGTTATTATTATGATTATTGCTTACTTACTCACATGCTAGCCTTCCTTGCATACACAACTGCTGCTGTACCTAATGTAAGGTTTATACAACCTACATCCTTGAACCCATGTTTATTCAACGCATCTATAAGTTCAGTAACCCAACACCTTCTCTCTACTATAACCTTGTCCAGCTCATTAAATACAGATCTCCATTCATGCATGAATCTTCCAAGAAGCCTTAGAAGCATAAAATACGCATGCCATAGGTAACGCATGGTACCCCTTGGATACGTAAAGTCATGCATAACCACTATACCGCCACTCCTCAACAGCCTCTTGCACTCCATTACAACCTTCTCTATATCACAGTACTTTGCAAGGTATGATGCAGTGATTATATCAACTGTACCATCTCTC
>BEHG01000141.1 GCA_002898655.1 archaeon HR04 | reverse complement strand
CCAGTCAGGGTATAGTGTTGCTGCAAGCATGCTAGGCATGCCAGACTATGGGTTGCTAAATGCAAACGAGGTTATAGAGCAGGCTAGAAGGATAGCATCCTCAGTATCTATACCTTTGATAGTTGATATAGATACTGGGTATGGGAATGCCTTGAACGTTAGGAGGGTTGTTCAGGAACTTGAGAGAGCAGGGGCAAAGGGTATATTCCTTGAGGATCAGGTATGGCCTAAGCGTTGTGGGCATATGCAAGGAAAGCAGGTCATAGCTGTTGAGGAGTACATGCAGAAGCTCTATGCTGCTCTAGATGTAAGGAGCAGCAAGGAGTTCATAGTTGTTGCTAGGACTGATGCATTAGAGCCATTGGGTATAGATGAGGCTATAGATAGGGCAAACAGGTACGCTAAAGCAGGGGCAGATCTAGTCTTTATTGAAGCCCCTCGCAGTGTTGAGGAGATGAAGAGGATATGCAGAGAGGTGAAGGCTCCATTGGTAGCAAACATGATAGAGGGAGGGAGGACACCACTGCTCAGCATAAACGAGTTGAAGTCTCTAGGTTATAGGTTCATACTATTCCCCCTTACAGCAGTGCTATCAGCAGCATATGCAATCAAGGAGATACTCTCACTCCTCAAGACTGATGGACTCGTTGCTATGATCAATGGCAATGATAGAGATGGAGGAAGGAGAAGGATGTTCATATTCGATGAGTTCAACAAGCTCATAGGGCTTGACCATCTGAAGAGTATAGAGGCTAGATATGCTAGACCAACATCGTAGAAGCGATGATCTTAATTATATTATAAAATATAAAAATAGTTAAGTCTATGTATGTATAATAGATGATTAACTTAACCATAAATCATGGAATACTTATCATCCTAGTAGTATGATACAGGCAAGCAGGCTTGATATAGGAGACGATGGTATTGCTATACTCAATGAGATAACTACTAGCATAGATAAACTAAGTAAGAATGCAGATAAGAACAAGTTATACTTGGATGAGATGTTTGCAATAGTTAATGAGTATGCAAATGGTATAGCGAATATCTCAACCGCAGTAAGCACGATAACAAATAGTATACAGAACGTATCGGTTGCACTATCAAATACAAGCAATATAACAAATAACCTTGCAAAGAGCAGTGCAGAATCTGCAGATCATGCAAGAGAAGTACTTGTTGAGATCTCAAAGATAAATGATGTTGTTAGATCATTCAATAGCATAAACATGAAGGTAAGGGAAGAGTTCAAGGCAATAAACAACATAGTCAAGTTCATAGATAAGGTAGCTGATAGAACCAATCTACTTGCACTCAACGCTGCTATAGAAGCAGCAAGAGCAGGGGAAGCAGGGAGAGGTTTTGCTGTTGTTGCTGAAGAGGTTAGAGCATTAGCAATCGATACAAGTAAGAATGCAAATGAGATAGCAAAGATGATAGCCAGTATCTCAAACCTTGTAGATGCTTTAAGCAAGAGCATAGGTGAGAATGTTGAGACATTGAACAGTACAGTAAGGAAAGTTACTGATATACTAAATACATTGCAATCTATTGCTGAAGGGATGAAGAGTATAAATGAGAATATAAGGCAGATAGCAGCATCATCGCAGGAGGTTGCAGCAGGAAGCGAAGAGTTGACAGCAACTACAGAGCAGTTGAAGAGTTCTACTGATGCAAATATGAAGCATATTAATAGTATCAGTACATCGCTGAAGGATATGATCAGTACTATCCATAACATGAGCAATATAACAAGTAAGTTGAAGCAGATAGTAGGTGTATTCTCATGCATAGCAGATGCGTCTATAGTATCAATGACAGATATTGAAGGCGACATAAACTATGTGAACAAGAAGTTCCTAAATGTAAGCAAGTATAGCAGGGAAGAACTCTATGGTCAGAACCACAGGATACTCAAATCTGGATTCCATGATAGTAGTGTATTTGAGAGTATGTGGAGAACTATAAGCAATGGAGGTACGTTCATAGGCTATGTAAGGAATAGAGCAAAGGATGGTAGCATATACTGGGTTAAGGCTGTTATAAAACCAACATATGATAGCGATGGCAAGATAGATGGGTATGTTGCTGTAAGGACACCTGTAACTGAACTCATGGTAAGCCTAGGTGTTGAGGATGTTATAAGGTTGATTGCTCAAGGTAAGGCAAAGAAGGTTGATCCAAGGATAAGAGAGTTGGTGGATGAGTTGAGGTATGGGAGGTACAAGATATACGATAACTATGCTAACGGTTACTGATCTATGGTAAGTAGCTAGTAAGAGTAGCAAAAGCCAGAGATGAGATATATGTACAGGGCTAGGATACTTGGCAAGAGGTATGTTACAAGTGCAAGGGATGTTGTTGAGGTTAGAATAACAAAGTGCTTGAAGAGTTACATACCTGGACAGTACATCAAGGTATACATAGACTGCAATGATGCAAAGAGGTTCAGGGAGATGAACCTAACCTCTATACCAGATGATGACCATCTATCATTTGCATTCAAGGTATCTAATAGCATATGGAAGAGGAGTATGATGATGCTGAAGCCTATGGATGAG
>BEHG01000140.1 GCA_002898655.1 archaeon HR04 | reverse complement strand
AGCCCATCCTGCTGTATCCCATTCCTATCAACTATTGCTGTAAGGTTATCTAGCCTGTACTTAACGGCAGCCATTGCAGCCTCCCACACCTGCCCCTCCTGCATCTCACCATCCCCTAGGAGCACATACGTTCTGTAACCTTTGCCATCAAGCTTTGCTGCTAGAGCAAGCCCAACGCCTACAGATAACCCTATACCCTCTGAGCCAGCACAGTACTCAACCCCTGGAGTCCTAAAGTCTGGATGCCCTTGGAGCATGCTACCCAACTTCCTCAGGGTCTTCAACTCCTCTATTGGGAAGTACCCTGCCTGAGCAAGTACAGCATAGAGCAATGGGGCAGCATGCCCCTTTGATAGTATGAACCTATCCCTATCCTCCCACCTTGGGTTCTTTGGGTCATGCCTCATCTTGTGGAAGTACAATGCTACTACCAACTCAACTGCAGAGAGTGAGCCACCTGGATGCCCTGATCCAGCCTCTGCTACAGATTCTATGATAAGCCTCCTAGTCCTCCTTGCTATCTCCTTGAGCCTAAGCAGATCCTGTGCCTGCATCATCATTATACACCATAACTCTATGATTTATGATGCTTCCATTCTCCCTTCAATATATTCTTACTTGCACCTTGAACTATCATCATTATCATATCTCGCCAACCCATCTATCCACCACCCATCTATCCATCCATCAATTAATCAATCAATCATCATATCATATCATATCATCATCGTAACATCATCATAACATAATAACAAACTCATTTGTACAGGGGTACCTGTGATATACCCTCCTCTATCTCCTTGCTGTAGAGGCTTGCCTCAACATCCTTGAACGACACTATCATAGTCTCTGGCTTGATAGTTGCAGTTGCTGCCACAACATTGCTTAGTATAGATGCCTCAACCACATCTGCATTTGATGCTAGTGCTAGTGCAAATATTGCCATGGTTGCATCCCTTATCCCTATTGCACTCATGTACTCCTTCTGCACAAAGAAAGGTATGTTTATCATAGCATTGCCCTTGAATATAGTCAAGCCCCTGCTCCTGCTTAGTACCAATGCTTTACAGTTCAGGCTTGAGAGTAGATGCACACCTAGATTATGGAAACTAGATTCATTCATTATCTTTATCCCTGTTGCTCTTACAGCCTCTGCCATGGTAGATCTTAGGTAATCGAAGCCTATGAAGTCTTTGTAGTGCTTGACCTTTGGCTGACCTATGAGCATTATACCCTTCTCCACAGCAATCCTTGTTATGCTCCTGAGCAGCAATGGGGTTACCGTGCCCTTGTCATAATCAGATATACATATGCAGTTAACATCATCAACACAATCCTCAACGGCACCAATGAGTGATGAGGTAGTACCTCTATCCACATCCTCCCTAACCTCCCTATCTATTCTGAAATATATAGAGCCTGCTATATGATACCTACTCTTCAATGGTGTAGGTCTTGATTTGGATGTTATAACATGCTTGACATCTATGCCCCTTGCTTCTAGGATGCTGCGAAGTACCCTACCCTCATTATCATCACCCACTACACCTACTACCGATACCTTACCTCCAAGGGAGGCTATGTTAACTGCAAGGTTTGCTGCACCACCAGCAAAGTACTGCTCATCAACAACCTCATTAATAGGGATGAGATGCTCTCTAGCAAGCCTCTTAACCCTAGTCTCAACATAGTGATCAAGCATGAGATCACCTACAACTAGAACCTTCTTCCCACTCATGCTTGCAAGTATATCCCTGAACCTATCCCTTGATATGGATGTTGATGATGGCGACGATGCTGATTGAACCAATCAAATAGGTAGAGTTGGCAAGGGGATAAAAAGATATTGTTGTTGCAGTTGAGGCTACCGCTGCCCCTCTACCATTACTCTTGGCTGTTGATTAACTGCTCCTCCTTATCCTAGGATATCTTCTTTATCTCTATATCCCCTGTTATCTGATCTGGATGCTCAACACTCCTGTACTTGAGTGTTGTGTAATCATTGTAGGTAAACGTTAATGACTTGGTCTCCCCTGGGGCTATTGGTCCAGTTGATGCACCAGTACCCTCAACAACTATGGTATGTGTATTCTGACCATTGTTGGTTATGGTCAACTTCAACTTGCAGGCTAGGCAACTGAACATCTGAGGGTTTGGGTTTGCATTTGCAACATCACCAACATTGAATAGCCTGTCAGTACCATTAACGTTCTTTATGACCAGTTTGATCTCTGTTGTTGCTGGGGTCTGCTTGTCAGGTCTAACATCTGGGAATAACTTTCCTCCAGTGGAACCGAATATGCCCATTATTGCAGCTATACCAACTGCCAAGGGTATCGCTGTGACTGCTATACCCAACGCTAGTTTATTCACCATTGCATTATCTTAACAGGAGGATGTATATATCGTTTTATATTAGCACTAATTTATTATCAACTATTCTAGCAGTGATTGTATTTCTAGATGGTAGAGAGGTCATACAAGATATGTATTGGTATATCGATGGGTACCGGCACTGCCGCTTCGCGAGGGCTTGCGCACCTCACTAGCACGGCAGCGACGACAGGTTTGACTTCTGGGTTCGGAGTGGGACCAGGTCT
>BEHG01000139.1 GCA_002898655.1 archaeon HR04 | reverse complement strand
CTAAAGAACATTGAGATGCCTGCAATAATAGCAGGTGTACCAAAGGATGTTAGGATGGCAAAGGCAATGCAGTTGCTTAAGATGCTAGGCATTGAGGATAAGGCAGACTTTAAACCCACCTCACTCTCTGGAGGGCAGCAGCAGAGGGTAGCTATTGCTAGAGCGCTCATTAACGATCCAGCGATAATACTTGCAGATGAGCCTACAGGTAATCTAGATAGCAAGACAGGCTTAGAGGTTATAGAACTCCTCAACACCTTGTGTAGTAAGTACAACAAGACTGTGATAATGGTTACACATAACCTAGAACATGCAAGTATGAGCACTAGATCAATATACATAAGGGATGGGATGGTTGAGAAGGAGGTGGTATACCAATGAATAATAATAATAGTTGTAATGTATTTAATACCCTATCCATACTCTCTCAATCCATAGTAATAGTACTCCTACTACTATCTGCTAGCATACTACCAGCATATCCAGCAGTACCAGAGCCTAGGAGCCCTGAAGAGTGTCCAAGCATAAAGATAGTTGGTAAGCCTAGCCCATGCGAGGTAGAGCAGCAGCAGGAGATAAGCAAGGAGGTGAAGTTCGTCAACCTATACTTTGGGGATCCAAATAGCATGCTCAATGGGTTCCCTGTAAAGGTAGAGGTTGCTCCAGGTGATGGTGTTGCTACCCTGATTGCTGTTATGGCAAACTCTGGAGCATTCGAACTAACTGGGTTAAGGGCATGGCTTTACCTCCCAGTTGGCTTTGAAGCTTATGGTAGAGGGGAGAATGAGCCAGCATTCGATACCTACGACTTCACAGTAACAAGGGGAGGTACATTCTACTTTGAGTTTCCTGTAAGGGTTAAGGAGAATGTAGCGTTAGGCATCCATCAAGCATGGATGAGGGTTGAGTACTACAGGTCAAATGATGTTGGGCTCCACTTTAGGAACTTCAACGTTGAGTTCATGCTTACTGGGAGAAGTATTATGGATGCTAGTGTTGAGAGCAATGTGATAATCCCTGGCAAGGATAACCTTGTTAGGATAAGTATACTCAACGATGGGAGTGCGCCTGCATCAGGTGTTACAGCAACACTAGTATCTACAGGCTCATTACTTAACACTGGCAATAGTGTATGGAGTTTAGGTAGCATAGAGGCAGGAGCAAGCAAGAGGATAGATCTAATGCTTTATGCTAACCCTAACCTTGCAAATACACTGCAAGGGATCCAGATAAACCTTGATTACAAAGACTCTTATGGGCAGCATAGAAGCGCTGTTATGAACCTGAACCTACTGGTCAGGGGGAGCACTAGCAGTGCAGATCTTAGGATTGCATCTGATACCTACATAATAGAGAGTATAAGGAAGAATAGGTTGGGCATAACTGTAAGCAATCTAGGCGATGAGGATGCTAGGGCTGTTGAGGTTACTGTAAACACAATGGCTCTAAGCAGCACACCATTAAGCATAGTTGATGGTGATGGTTACTACAAACTTGGCGATATAATGGCAGGAGCAAGCAAGAGGATAGAACTAAGCATCTTTGCTAGTAGTGATGCAAACAACAAGACGTTCGATATACCTGTAAGGATAACCTACCTTGATGCGACTGGGGGCTTGCATAGTTTAGAGAGGAGCATCAGCGTATATGCCCTTGGAAGTGCAAGTATAAGGATGTATGATCTAAGCATAACCTATATAGGTAATGAGCCTAACCTAACTGGGTATCTACTCAACGAGGGTTCTGATACTGCATTCTTCACTGCTGTTGAGATGCTTGAGGATAAACTCAAGCCAGTAGTAGGGGCACAGTACATTGGAGATCTACTAGTTAACTCACCATTACCATTCAACATACCCATAGATGGGAGTGCTGCAGATACTCCAGGGCTCTATAGTGTAAGGGTTAAGGTGAACTACAAGGATGCTCTAAGGAATGCACATGAGTTGGTGCTTGAAGGTAAGGTCTACTACTCCCCAGCAAGGGTATCAGCGATGGAGAAGGGTGGTAGTAGCAGTAGTAACCCATCACTACTCCCATCATTAGGCATGCAACCTACAGTAAGTGCATTGCTGATAGGGGTTGCAGGTGCAGCACTAGCAGGATACATAGCATGGAGGAGGCATAGTAAGAGGAGCAGGTTGGAGGAGGCAAGGATATGATTATGATGATAAGGATGATGATAATGATATGATGATCTAGAATGGATATAATCAAGATAATCCAACTTGCATTCGATGCGCTCAGGGAGCGTAAGGTTAGATCTATCCTTACAATACTCATGGTTACAACTGGTACAAGCCTGCTCATAGCAGTCAATGGTCTTACCACGGGCTTCCTTGCATTTGCAGATAAGCAGTTCAGCATGCTTGCACCTAACGTTATATTTGTAAGCCCAGCACCAACTCAGAGTAGTGGTCTAGGAGGGGGACCTCCTCCAGCACCAAAGATAGTACTAACATCTGTTGTTGCTGATAGGATAAGGAACCTTCCTGCTGTTAGCGATGCTATACCAAACTACACTGGTGTAATAAGTATAGAGTCTAGAGGTAAGGTGCAGAATGCTAGGGTATTCGCACAGGATATAATGAAGATATACTCAATTGCTCCAGGAATAGAGTTTGAGGAAGGTTC
>BEHG01000138.1 GCA_002898655.1 archaeon HR04 | reverse complement strand
TTAACATAGCATACAGGGTTATAGATATAGGCGATATACACTCATCTCTTGCTGAGAGGCTTCATACCATAGATGGAGGGGGAGAGGATTATGGTAATAGTGTTGATAACATCAAGTCCAAGATTGCTTCTGGTAACCTACTTGCAAGGTTGAGGATGTGCATCCTCTACCACTATGCAAATGCAAATGACCGCCTTGTACTAGGCACAAGTGATAGGAGTGAGTTGATGATAGGTTACTACACAAAGTATGGTGATGGAGCAGCAGATATACTCCCAATAGCAGATCTATACAAGGTTCAGGTTAGAGCACTTGCAGGTTATCTGCAGATAGATGATGCAATAATCAGGAAGAGGAGTGGTCCAATGCTATGGAAGGGGCACTACGCTGAGCAGGAACTAGGCATGAGTTATGAGGAGATAGACTCCATACTCTACTGCTTGCTTGATCTGAAGGGTAGCGTTAAGGATACTGCAAGCATGCTAGGGGTAGAGGAGGAGAGGGTTAGGAGGGTTCTTAGGCTTGTAAGGTCTAGCAGGCATAAACGTGCTCCTCCAAGGATATGCTACATATATAATAAAAATAAGTGATAGAGTTATCGGTTGGTAATTCTTACTTGCTACTCTTGCCTATTCTGTATAGGGTTGTGCCACAGATAGGGCATGTACCCTTCACTGCAGGTCTACCGTTCTTCATGGTTACTTGTGTTGGATTCTTCATCTCTACCTTCTTCCTGCACTTAACACAGTACGCCTCGACCATATGCTAGTATGCACATGCTTATTTATGAACTTTTTAGTATTGTATGAGGTAGAATAGATACAATAATTACCTTAACTAGAGGGAGTACAGATCATCTATTTGATTTGTATAGGGTGAGAACTGTGGGATAGTTAGTTATATAGTAGTAGGGTCTTTAACTAGGGACTGGGAGCGTAATCACTCACTATATAAATAGATCATTCTCTATTCTGTTCAATATAAAGAGGATAGTAAGGAAGGCAAGGAAGGAAGGAGAGGATATATCCCAGTATAATAAGGTAGAGTTGGTTGTTAATTAAGGTTGCATACAGCAACACTGCTATACCATTTTCATATCATACATGAAGGTATCATCAGTATACATAGACGGCGTATATAGATGGTATAGATAGCTTCAATCATGAATGTTAGGATATAGTATGAGGATAAGGCATGTACTACCAGCAAGTTATAGGAGATATTAGATAGAGAGGTAAGCAACTACATGTATTCACTAATTGTAGTGGGCCAGGAATATTTAAACCCATTTGGGTTCAGAACCTTCTAAAACCCTTCTAAATCTTGTATAGATGGAGGTCTCGATTTTATAATAGTTCTAAGAAATTGACTATATAAACTTTGCTAAGAAAGAGCCAGATAGGCTAAACAGACTAGACAGACTAACTAGGCTAGAGCGAGTAGTAAGTAAGAAAGAGTGAATAAGCAAGTGAAACTAACTAAACCAATAGAAGTTGTTATTTATCGATTTGTACCTACCTCTCTACCCACCTACATGAACGAAGGAGGAGAAGGCGAACGAATAGTAGTAGCAATAACGGTAGTAACAACTGGCAAGGTCTAAAAGAATAAGGAGAGGGGAAGGAGAAGAAGGAGAAGAGCAGTTCAACACTCTGATAGAGCTAGCAATGCATGTAGATATCTGCTATGTAGAGAAGATACATGGATACAAGCCTATCATGTCTTTTGATCCTGCTGGAGAGGCAGGGTAAAAAGTACCTAGCATAAGCTATCCTTACTATATAGAAACATTTATATGTAATATTAAGAATAGAGCCAAAAGTTATTAATTGTGTTCTCTTTGTTTGTTTAAGACTACTTTGGAACTAGGGGAACTAGCCTCCCTGCATGATTAAAAAAATCTTCTAGAAAGCAACTACTCCTTCTACTACCCCCTCTTCTACTCTACCGCTTTACTATGCCTTGCTCCTTCTCCTTCCCTCTACTCTATTCCTTCTTCTACTACTACTACCACCACTCCACTCTACGCTCTCTGACTGAGCTATTCTTCTTCTCCTCGCCCGTTCATCCGCTCCCCTCTCTCCTGCCTCTATCTGTCTTTATCTGCTTCATTCTATCTCTAGGGAACTAAGGAACTAAGAACATGCGTGTAAATTTTGAGAAAGGCGGTAGTAGTAAAGAAGAGAGATTATAGAGGGAATTTTTTGTGTTACGCATAGGTGCTAGTTCCACTAGTTCCATAGCAAAAAGAAAGAGGGTGGAGGAAGAGATAGGTCTAATTTCGTAACACATACCTACCCTTATATACCACTTTAACACTATCCTACTTATGCTAAGCAATGAGGAGTTGAAGAAGAGGCTATTAGATATGCTTGAGCAGGATAAAGATTTCAGATATGCTGTAGCAGGAGCAATAGGCTACAAGGAGATACTTGATAGGATTGCTAAGGTTGAGGAGGATATGAATGCTAGGTTCTTAGAGTTAAGGAAGGAGATGAATGAGAGGTTTGCTAAGGTTGAGGAGGATATAAGGGATCTAAGAAGGGATATGCAGGAAGGGTTTAGGAGGCATGATGAGGAGTTCAAGAGGGTATGGCAAAGTATAGAGAATCTTAGGAAGGATATGCAGGAAGGGTT
>BEHG01000137.1 GCA_002898655.1 archaeon HR04 | reverse complement strand
GTTATAGTTGCAGATCCATGGCAGGGATTAGGGCTTGGTACAAAACTTGTAGATTACATACTTGAGATAGCTGAGGATATGAATGTGAAGGTTGTTAATGCAGTTATGCTTGCAAATAATGCTAGGATAATAGATCTTATGAAGAGGATGGGCTTTAGGCTTGAGGTATTGGATGAAGATACACTAATAGGTAGGCTTGAGCTTGGTTAGACGCATGAATTAGATCGATAAGCCTATAAAAATAAATAAATAAAATATTCAATCTGCTAATTGCCTACTTCTCTATAGGTAGTCCTACAGCGTTACCCCACTCGCTCCATGAGCCATCGTAGTTCTTCACGTTTGGATAGCCTAGAAGGTACTTCAGTACAAACCATGTATGGGATGATCTCTCACCTATCCTGCAGTAGGTTATAACCTCCTTATCCTTGGTTACTCCTTTGCTCTCATACAACCTCCTCAACTCCTCAGCGCTCTTGAATGTACCATCCTCATTCACTGCCTGTGCCCATGGTATGTTTATTGCAGTAGGTATATGCCCTCCCCTCTGTGCTGCTTCAGTTGGGTACTCTGGTGGGGCTAGTATCTCACCAGTGTACTCCTTTGGAGATCTAACATCTACAAGCACTTTATCCTTCATGCCTAGTATGCTCTCAACGTACTGCTTGAATACCCTGATGGTTCTATCTGGATCTTTAGCCTTCCAGTTACCTCTAGCAAATGTTGGTACATCCTTTGTAACAGGTCTATCCTCTTCAAGCCACTTCTTCCTCCCTCCATTCATAAGCCTTACATCCTCATACCCATAGTACTTGAAGACCCAGAATGCGAATGCAGCAAACCAGTTGTTAAAGTCACCATACAGCACCAATATGGTATCGCTACTGCACCCTGCTCTCTGCAATAGATCCTCGCATGCCTCCTTGCTCAGTATATCCCTCCTCAATGGATCGTTTATATCCTTCTTCCAGTCGAAGAGCACAGCATTTGGTATATGCCCAAGCATGTAGTTTGATGTTGGATCGTAGTCTACCTCCGCTATCCTAACCTTTGGATCGTTGAGATGCTCATGCACCCATTGCGTGCTTACAAGCACCTCAGGATGTGCGTAGCTCATGCCATTATACTAGTAGCATGGTATTTAAAGATTTGAAGCCTTGTTTATTTATATATGCACATATATGACAAGGTTATCTTGCTATCTGATGAGGCTTATCAAGCCTTGAAGATAAAGGGTAAGGATGAGTCAGATGTTATACTCAGCTCATCAGGGAAGCAGCAAAGAGGCGTTATTGGAGTTTGTTGGTAGATGGATGGCAGTGATATATCTTTATTCAATATGGTTCTTAAGGAGAGGGAGGGAGGAGGCTTCATCAAGGGAGGTAGGATGCAGTGATGGTATGCCTTATCCAGATATGATAGTTGTATTCCTTAGAGAGCGTTAGAGGTGTAGATAGACTATAGAAGAGTAGTAGTAATAGTAGTAGTGAGTACTCACAGCAGTAATAACAGCATATGGGTTGGTCAATCAAAGGTGCATCCATCTCAGCAATGAAGTATGATAATACAAGGTTTGTATGGAGTTGCTACATTGCATTACTTACTTTACCTCCTCTCGATCTTGAGGCATGTAGGATGGTGGGCTTATATGCTCACCTTAGAGAGGAAGGAGATGATATGCGAGTTTATACTGATAGTGAGGATAGTGAAGCATAATAAGGGGTGCTTGTAACAAGGGTAGATACTTTCAGGATATACAGATCTTGATAAAGATATGGTGAGTGCAACTACAGCAAACTCTCTACAACATTATCAAGACCCTCATCATAACCAAAGCTTACATACCTTAGAATACCATCTCTATCTATAACTATGGAGGATGGAGTACCTTGTAAGGCATACTCTTCAAATGTTAATGGTGTATACTCCTTGCTTTCTAGATACTCCCTTACCCTCTTTATAAGAAGCAACCTTCTAGCATCCCCATACATATGGAAGTCTGGTATCCTCTCCTCTATGTAGTTTATAACCATCTCATCTGTAACATGACCGTTATTCTTTACAAGCATATCCATTGCTATTGGGAACGGTATCTTGTAGGGTAGTGTACCATCAGGGTTAAGCATTCCATGTTGCATCAGCACCCTGTACGTCTCACCTATAACCCTGCCAGTACTTACCAGAAGTTCAAGGTTCTCCAATGTGTTCTTATCGAAGTCCTCAAATGCAGTTGCTAACCCTAGAACCCTAACCCCATCCTTGCTGTACTTCCTGTATATGTCTATTGCAGTTGGTATGCCATAGAGGAAGCAACCTGGGCAGTTTACCTGGAAGACCTCTATGAGCACAACATGATCCCTCTCCTTATCTATGTTCGTTGGCAAACCTTGGACCCACTTGCTTACCTTTAGGTTTGGTGCCTTCTCACCTATCCTTGCAACCATATACCCTGTACTTGCATACCTACTTAAAATCATTGCTTATCCTATTATGGATAAAATCATATCTCGCCTCTATAGATATTCTATAACTCATATTATAGAACTATCTTCCATATGTATTTATATAATAGGATGAGGAATATATAGAAGTGATGTATATGGATAGGAAGAGCGGTACAATAGGAGTGCTAGCAGTACTAGGTGTTGCAGTACTACTGCTTAATCTGCCAGCACAACAGGTCCATGCACAGGCATACAGTGTACAGTACACAGTCAATCCAG
>BEHG01000136.1 GCA_002898655.1 archaeon HR04 | reverse complement strand
GAATCGTATCTAACAACTAGCCATCAACGATAATAGTAGCAGTAGAGGTAGCATCGCCCTTACCATTGATCTTTGTTATTACTATTACTGTTATTACTGTGACTATCATTATCATTCCTGCTACTACCATTGCTATTACTGCTACCACTACTATTACTGCTATTACTGTTAATGCTACTATTTGCTAGCATAATTGTAAGCATGCATGATGAGCATATACCACTAGCAGTACTACACTCCCTCGAGCATACACTACATCTATACCTCTTAAACTCAAGGTTATCCCTCAGCACCTTAGATACCTTCAGTATGGTTCTAAGCATATTGTACTTTATGCCAGGATGCCTCTGCTCTAAAGCATTAAGGAACTCCCTTATGCTACTCCTTATACCTTCGTTCATGTATGGGCACTGCTCACTCTGGAATGGTATATCGTTGATAAGGGCATAGAATGCTACCTCATGCTCATAAACCTCAAGTAAAGGCTTCACCTTCCTCAAACCATTGGCATACTCCACAGGCTCTGGGTACATCCATGCTATCCTCTCTACATCGCCAGCAGAGATGTTTATGATGAATGTTTGGAGCATATCATCAAGGTTATGTGCTGTTGCTATAACATCTGCCCCAACAGCCTTGGCAATAGAGTCTATAGCCTTCCTCCTAAATGTTCCACATATCGAGCATGCACTCATGCTGATTGCCTTCTCATCCCTTGCCTTAAGTGCCTCCTCAAGCGTACTCCCAAACAACTCCCTGTAGGATAGGATTGCATGCTCAACACCAAGCATTGAAGCAAACTCCCTTGCAATCTTCAATGATTCATCCCTATAACCTGTTATGCCCTCATCTATAGTTACTGCTACAAGTTCATTACCATGCCTTCTAGCACCCTTGCTCAGTATATGAAGGAGGGATAGGCTATCCTTGCCCCCAGAGACTGCAACAGCAACCCTGTCTCCATGCTTTATCATGGAGTACCTTGAGATGGTTCTAGCAACCTTCCTCTGCACCGATCTTGTGAAGCATCTAGAGCAGAGATACTCTCCAGAGTAATGCCTATAGTATACACTCTCTGCACTGCAGTATCTGCAAGGTTTAATGCTCATACCATTACCTTCCCTTCCCATATTCTTAATTCATTCCTTCTTTCATTCGTTCTTCTTTTCTTTCTTCCTTTCTTCCTTAATTCATTCATTCCTTCTTATTTCTTTTTATTCATTGACTTTTATCCAATAATACTCTCATACCTATCCTATCTTATATATACTCCTCTATCAGATCAATAGTTCTTTCATAACACTCTTTCTTACTGTCTAATCTCCTTCTCTATCCTTGTACTTTACTCTCTGCTTGTACATGTGCTTGTTGCTGTGGCTGTGGCTGTGGCTGTGGCTGTACATCTTGCCCTTCCTGTATCTTCTCTTTCTCTTCCTCCTTCTCCTCCTCTTTACCCTTCTCTTCTACTCGTTCAACCTCCTTCACTCTCTTCTCTGCCTCTACCCCTGCCTCTACCTTTACCTCTTCATCTGTCTTTGACTTTGCTTCTACCACCTCTACTTCTGTACCTGTACCTGCACCTCTTCCTTCTCCTTCTCCTACTTTCTCCCCTTCCTTCTCCTTAACCTCCTCAACCCTCTCATATACCTCAATGAACCTTATACTCTTCACACTCTGCACGTACCTGAAGATATCATTGGCTATAGCCCGCTTTATGATCTGCAGACCCTCTTGCATATAATATTCCTGTGGTACCATAATCTCCATTATGCCAGAGTTGAGAGTTAACCTTAACTTACTGGCATCTACAGGCATCCTCCTCCTTATCAATGCTGTTGCCTTCTCCATATCATCCTCAAGGCACTTGAGTACCTTGAACCTATACTCTATGGTTCTTCCAGCAAGTCTATGGTTGAAGTCTATCTGCACCCTTCCAGAGCTTATTGATCTTATTATCCCAACCCTATTATCCATCTCAATAACATCGCCAACGTTCACCTGATCAGCCTTATCCCCTAGCTTCCTCAATGGTATGAGCCTAACCTTGTTTGGATCCCTAACCCCAAATGCCTTCTCTGGCGGTATCTCTACAGTCATCTCTTCGTTGAGGTTTGCACCAAGGAGTACCTCATCGAACCCCTTCAGTACCCAGCCATCCCCAACAGATACAAGCCTAGGCTCATATACCTTGTTAGGATCATGGATGTTATGCTTCCTTGCCTCCTCCTCGCTAGTTGTATCTATAACCTCGTTTGTATCCTTAACCCTAGCAGTGTAATCCACAAGTAGCAACGAACCCTTGCTGAATGGCATGCATATGGCTTTATGATGCTCCCCTTATTAATCTTAAACCGCAATATGATCATAATGCAATTAATTGGTAGAGAAGATCCACTATTGGAGAGTGAGTAGGGTATATTGGTTGGGTATATTAGGTTAGGGTAGGTTAGGGTAGGGTAGGGAGATAATTCTAGTTTGAGTTAAGATGGTATATAAGATTAGTTTAGAGAAGGAGTAGTGGTGGTAGTGGTAGCCTTGAGATTTGCATTAAGCATCTCCAGCGTTGATGTTATGGATGATAGAGTTCTCTTAACATGGTAGCCATTGACCTCGCCCATGCAGCCTATCCTCCATACCTTGCCCTTCAACTCACCAAACCCTCCAGCAACAAGGACCTTGAACTCATTTGCTAGAGTGCTCCTGAACCTCTTATCCTCAAGCCCATCTGGGTAC
>BEHG01000135.1 GCA_002898655.1 archaeon HR04 | reverse complement strand
GATGAGGATATGGATGATAAGATGTTGGCAGAGAATGCTATGGCAGTTATAAATGCTGTAGAGAAGAAACTCCCAGCAGGAGAGAGGAATATAGCAGAGGTGATGCTCAAGTTCACCATGGGTAGAGTAGCAAGGCTCATACCAACAAAGGTGGTGGCAAGATGATGCAACAACAACAGCAGCAGGCAAAGGTCTATCCAGAGAAGAAGGTAAGGATGTACACGATGCTGCAGGATGCTGCAAGCAGGTATAGAGCAATAGCACTTGTTAAGATGGATAAGGTAAGATCAACTCAACTCATGCCATTGAGGAAGATACTTGCAGATGAGGCAAAGATGGTCATGGTCAAGAACAGGCTTGCAGTTAAGGCTCTCTCTGGATCAGGGGTTAAGGGTATAGAGAAGATACTCAAGGAGATGGAGGGTCAGAACCTACTCATCTTCACAAACATGAACCCATTCAAGTTACAGATGCTGCTGGAGAAGAACAAGGTGTACCTTCCAGCAAAGGGTGGGGATGTTGCAACAGAGGATATAGTTGTTCCAGCAGGCAATACTGGTCTTGCACCAGGTCCAATACTCTCAGAGTTTAGAGAGGCAAAGATACAGACCAAGATAGAGGAAGGGACTGTATGGATAGCAAAGGATACTGTGGTTGCAAAGGCTGGGGAAGTTATATCCATGAAGCTTGCATCATTGCTAAGCAAACTAGGCATAAAGCCCATAAAGGCTGGGGTTAGTATCCACATGGTCCTTGAGGATGGTCTTGTGTACAAGAGCGAGGATCTAAA
Organism: archaeon HR04; assembly: GCA_002898655.1. Classification (GTDB taxonomy): domain Archaea; phylum Thermoproteota; class Nitrososphaeria; order Nitrososphaerales; family Nitrosocaldaceae; genus Nitrosocaldus. The sequence continues at coordinate 2,024 of BEHG01000135.1, read as the reverse complement.
GTTGGATGTTGAGGCATACAGGAAGAGTATAGAAGAGGCATACAGCAATGCACTTACACTAGCAGTTAATGCTGCATACCCAACCAAGGAGAGTATAGCAATGATAGTAGGTAGAGCATACAGCAATGCACTTACACTAGCAGTTAATGCTGCATACCCAGCAAGAGAGGTTATAAGGGAACTGCTGATGCTTGCAGAGGCACATGCACAAGCCATAGCAAGACATGCTAATATCCAATGAGTTATGAATCGATAACCAACTATAGAAGCAGCATAACAATATTAAACAACAAAATAATAGTAACAATAGAAGTAATTAACCTATTATACACACAAATGCATAGATTCTAATCACAATATAAGGGATGTATGTGGCGCCTTAATGTTAGGAGGATGTACCTCAACAATGTATTCGATGTTGGGAAGTTCTTTGTAAACAGAAGGTTCAATATACAGCATGGCGAACTATTGCTACTGCAGTTGGTTAAGAAGGACGATCCTAGGCATCTAGGTAGGATAAGGGGGATCATGGAGTCTGATGGGGTTGTGGAGGATGAGCATGATGAGTCTGTAGAACTGTATGGCAGGAAGTGGAAGTATTCTATTCTAGCAAGTAGGATCATAAGGTTACAGCCTAGGGATTGGTTCGATCTAGATGATATCATAGGTATCAATGCAAGGAAGTACTATACACAGGTTGAGGCTATGAGGCTTGAGCATGATGATGCTCTAGCAGTAGAGAGAAGGCTAGTAAGGTATCTTAAGCATATCAAGCAATAAATAATATAATAGGATATAGATTGTACAACTTTATGCTATACTATAGTGTAACTACTATACCATATCATCTTTTACCCTCTTTCATCCCGCTCTAATCATCTCTACTACTGCCATATAATCAGATATTACTATCTATAGTTTAGCCGAATAGTGCTGATAAACCTGCCATGGCCTCTTCCTCGCCCTTCTTCTCCTCCTCCTCGCCCTTCTTCTCCTCCTTAGGCTTGGCTTCTGCTGGCTTGGCTTCTGCTGGCGCTGCGCTAGGAGCAGCTACAAGAGGAGTACTCTTCAAAGCCTCATCTATATTGATCTCTGCAAGTGCACTAACAAGAGCCTTAACTTTAACCTCATCTGGCTCAACGCCTGCAGCCTTTACAACGTTCTTTATGCTATCCTCATCTATCTTCTGCCCAGTCTTGTGTAGTAGTAATGCAGCGTAAACATACTCCATTGCCATAGCATCTCCTCTTCACAATGGGTAATATAAAACTACACAGTATAGAAGATGGTGGGCATAAGTTAGAGTATCCGAAGTTGTCTAGCAACTGCAGATAAAGTCTGCTTGAACTCGCTATCGTAGATGGAGTTGTACTTCTCCATGAATATCTGCCTAGCCTCATCCCTCCTAGGATCTATGGGGGATAGTAGTATGGAGAATAACTCTGGATAACCATCCCTCACCCATGTCTCTATCTCTGAGTAGCGCTTTGCACTTATCCTTACAATGGTACTGTTTGGCTTGAGGTAGTCATCAAAGATGCCATACTCAACCCTATCTATGATTATGTGTATTATGTTGTCAGGCGTAGGTGATCTAAGCACCTCCTGCTGCCTTGGCGTTATCCTCCCACTCCTAGCCCTATCAAGCAAGCCTGTTGGCTTTATGTATATACCTGTAGCCTTTATCCTATCCATCTCTGCAAAGTTAACATATCCTACTACTACCTTACTGTAACTACCTTCATCAATAGTTGCAAATATGTAATCCCCTTCCTTAACCTGTTTCTTACCAAAACCTAGCATACTATAACTCTCCATCCAGTATATTTAAATATATTCACATACATTAAGCGTTACTGCTGTTACTGCTGCTGCTACTACTACTCCCCTTCCCCTTCTTCTCCTTCTCCTCAACATCCTCTACACCCTTCTCGCTCAGCACGAATGTAACCTCCCTCTCTGGATGGTATGGACTATCTACCATCCTTGCTATCCTATGCCTACCAGAGCGCTTCAGATACACC
>BEHG01000134.1 GCA_002898655.1 archaeon HR04 | reverse complement strand
TGGTGTCTCTGGCTTCTTCCTTGCATCTAACAACTCTATGAGCCTTGGCAATCCTAGGGTTACATTCCTCTCCTTTATACCAGCAAAGTGGAATGTCCTAAGGGTCATCTGTGTACCAGGCTCTCCTATCGATTGTGCAGCAACTATACCTATAGCCTCTCCTGGCTCTGCCCTAGCCTTCTCAAAGAGTTCCACAACATGTTTACATACTTTCTCTACCCCATCCCTGCTCAGTCTAACCTTCATCAACTCATGCTTAAGCATATCCACTATGCTTGGGTTAAGCATGCTAGCATACCCATCAACTATTCTACCTATCTCCTCATCACTTGCCTTCTCCTTCTCTCCTTCCTCTATAAGTGCCTGTGCATTAACAAGCCTCTCTATGTTAACAGCACTACCATGGTCACTCTTTGCTGGGTCTATGCTATCCTCCCCATACACAAACTGCACTATATTGCCGAACGAGTCCCTAACTGTATGATCGTACTCTATCCTTAGATGCTCCATTGCATTTATCAGCCTCCTCTGCAGATACCCGCTCTGCTGCGTCCTTACAGCAGTATCAACAAGCCCTTCCCTACCTCCCATTGCATGGAAGAAGAACTCCAATGGATTCAACCCATCCCTGAAGTTTGACTTTACAAAGCCCTTTGCATCAGGGTTTATATCATCTTGAAGGAAGTGAGGTAATGCTCTCCTCTGATACCCTCTCTCTATCCTCTTCCCTCTTATCGACTGCTGACCTAGTATTGCAGTCATCTGCCCTATGTTGAGTGTTGAACCTCTAGCCCCAGTACTTGCCATTATAACCCCAGCATTGTTATCTGGGAGCGATCTATCTGCTGTTCTACCTGCTCTATCCCTTGCCCTAGAGAGTTCATTTACTATCTGCAGTTCTAGTGTCTCCTCTGGTGATAATCCTCTTATGGGTTGGAGTGTACCTTCTCTATACTGCCTTATAAGATCATAAACCTTCTCATACGCACTCTTTATTATGTTATCTATCTCCTTCCTTGTATCCTCAGGTAGCAGGAGATCATCATAGCCGTAACTGAAGCCATAATGTGTTATGAAGTGGGTTAGTATCCTGAAGAGTGAGTTAAGGAAGGACCTTGCAAATGATGTGCCATAGTCTTTGGCTAATCTATGCAGTATGCTGTCCGGCTCCTCTGCTCCTATGGATGCCTTGTCTATAACACCACTAAGCAACATACCATTCTTTATTATCACATCTGGCTGCTTGCTTGTCTTTGCACTCTTCATCCACTTTGATATCAAGGTGTAGTTGAAGTCCTTTGGTAGTAGGAGGGAGAACAACTGCTTACCAGTATACCTACTACCACTACCATTATTATTACTACTACTGCTGCTACTACTGCTACTATTACTGCTACTATTACTACTACTGCTACTACTGCCATCACCATTGCCTATTAATGCTGAGAGGTCATGCTTTATACCTCCTATGAATGCTAGATTAACAAACTCCTCCCTGCTTAGCACTGTATCATCCTTTGTGAGCAGATAAGCTGCTGTTATGAAGTCCCTTATTCCTCCTATTATAGGGCCTCCATACCTAGGGGATATCAGCTGATCATGAACCTGCATGAGTATCTTTGCCTCTGCCCTAGCCTCAACGCTCTGAGGGACATGGAGGTTCATCTCATCACCATCAAAGTCAGCATTGTATGGTGGGCATACAGATGGGTGTAGCCTGAATGTTCTGTATGGCAGTACCTTGACCAGATGAGCCATTATAGATATCCTGTGCAGTGATGGCTGCCTGTTGAATATCACTACATCACCATCCATAAGATGCCTCTCAACTATGAACCCTGGGGCTAAAGACTCTGCAAGTGTGCTTCTATCTGCTACATAATCAAGCCTTATCTTCACACCATCAGGTCTAATTATGTAGTTTGCTCCAGGGTGCTTGTTTGGCCCATTCATTATCAATGCTCTAAGCCTATCAATATTCCATGGGGATACAACCTCAGGTATAGTTAACTTCTTTGCTATATCCTCTGGCACACCAACCTCTGAGATATCAAGGTTTGGATCTGGTGAGATTACAGTCCTTCCAGCAAAGTCAACCCTCTTGCCTGATAGGCTGCCTCTGAACCTCCCCTCCTTACCCTTAAGCCTCTGTGAGAGTGTCTTCAATGGCCTCCCAGATCTGTGATGGGCTTGTGGTATGCCAGATACTTCGTTATCGAAGTATGTTGTTACATGGTACTGGAGTAGATCAACAAGATCCTGCACTATTAATGGTGGTGTACCTGCCTCTTTACTCTCCTTAAGCCTCTGGTTAACCCTTATTATATCAACCAACTTGTGCGTAAGATCATCCTCAGACCTCATACCAGTCTCAAGTATTATTGATGGCCTTACTGTAACTGGTGCCACTGGTAGAACTTGGAGGACGAACCACTCTGGTCTTGCAGTCTCTGGATTGTAGCCTAGAAGCCTTAGATCATCATCAGGTATATTGATAAGCCTATCCCTTATCGCTATAGGGAGTAGCCTATTCTCCTCCCCATTCTCAGTCTTCTCGTAGAATGTTGTTGGCTTTACAAAGACTATCTCATACTGCTCCTTGCCACAGTGAGGGCATGTCTTTGCCTTCTTTGCCTTCTCTATGAGTTCATCCTTTATCCTCTCAACGACCAACTGTGTATGTATCTCCCCACTGTTCAACCTTGACTTGTACTCAGCAATCTCATCAGGTGATAGTTTGAGCCTAGAGCATCCTCTGCATGTAACCTGAAGTAAGAGATGGATATCATCAACAAACGATATGTGGAGTACTGGTTCAGCCAACTCTATATGCCCAAAGTGCCCTGGACATCTAGCAGATGTATTACCACATGTAGCACAC
>BEHG01000133.1 GCA_002898655.1 archaeon HR04 | reverse complement strand
CTTGCTAGCCATATCGCTTACAGGTGCAACTATGCTCTTCCTTGCTATCTGCCATGGCTCCATCCCTCTAGGCACATCTGTACCCTCAACAAGCATATCGCACTTTAGAGCAACCTCGATGTTGTTAACCCTTACAAGTTCAACATCATCATAGCATCTCTTCCCTATGCTGGATGATATGATCTCTATTACCCTTCTCTCTCCAACCCCAACGTTGCCATTCATCCTCCATCCTTTATCATCTGCTCATACAACCTGTATAATTCATTGCATCTATCGATGCTCTCTGACTCTACAGATAGTCTTACAACATCCTCTGTATTGGATGGTCTTACAAGTACCCATGTACTCTCATCCAGAACAAGTTTGATGCCATCAATGGTTATGGATTCAGAGTGATCATGTCTGCTAAGGAGTAGATCGATGATCTTATCATGGTTAATGCCTTTAGCATCTACCTTACCCCTCCTTACACTGTAGTGCTTAGAGTACTCCATCACCTCATCAAGTCTATCAAGCATGGATAGTGATAGTGCTGATGCTAGAAGTCCATCCCTGCAGAGGTTGAACCCAGCCATTATGAACCCAGCGCTACTCCCCTCTCCTCCAGCACCACATCCATTCTTCAGCATTGTATCTACAACATTAGCCTCTCCAACCTTGCTGTAGAACAGTTTACAGTTCATCGCTCTTGCAAGATCCCTTACTGCATTGCTTGTATCTATGCTTACTGCTATGCTCCTGCAACCCATCTCAACTGCTCCTGCTAAGCATATGAGCAGGGTATCATCTGGCTTGTATCTCTTCCCAGTAAGCACAACTGCTCTATCACCATCCATATCTAATGCAATGCCCAACCTGCACCCATTGCTAACTGCAGTGTAGAGGTGTGCAAGGTCTGAGCCAGTTGGATCTACTGCTATGCTATCCATCACAACTGCTCTAAAGCCGAGTCTAGCAAGTATATCAAGTATATATGCTCTACTTGAACCATGTGCAGTATCAACTGCTACTCTAACCCCTTCAGCATCATAGCCATCCAACTCAAGAAATCTGAACAGATCATCAAGATAGATGGATGATGCTGATGACCGATGCTCCACACCTATCCTGCTTATGTTCTTACTCTTCTTACTACTATTGCTACTCTTGAGTAGCAGATCTGCAGGCACCTCTCTCCCATTAAGAGCGAACTTGAGACCGTTCCACTCCAATGGGTTATGGGATGCAGTTACCATAATACCTGCTCCAACTCTCGATGCCCTTGACTCTCTAACCAGCATTGGAGTTGGTGCTATTCCCAGGTTATAAACATCTATACCATACTCTCTCAGCACTGCAGATGCTACTGATGCTATACTCTTGCTTGATATTCTTGTATCCATTGCAAGTGCACACCTATCGCTTAGCATGGATGAGAATGCCCTTGTGAAGTCCATAACATGCTCTAGGGTAAGATCTTCAGGGAATATGCCTCTAACACCAGATATAGATACCTTCATGCCCATCCCTATGCTAACGTTTAAGTGTAATTTATTTATCACAATGCATGGTTAGTGTAGTAACCAATCAATCCATAGCAATACATAAGCCAATGCCTCGGTAGCTCAGCAGGTTAGAGCGAGCGCCTCGTAAGCGCTAGGTCGCGGGTTCAAATCCCGCCCGAGGCTCTTACCTTTTATTTATTCTTATCTTCTTAACATCTTCCTATCTATTACCTTCTTTCTGCTTCTCCTCTATTGCTCCATAATTTTATTTCTTTCTATATATCACCTATCTCTTTATTATTTCTCTATTTATTTTAATAGAGTTCAGAGAAGTTCTCCATCTTGTAATTACTAACTGATATTAGGAAAATATAAATAATTCCTCTTAGAAGAGATGGTGAGTGAGTATGCTAGCCTAGCTAGCATATGAGCATAGGAGAAGTGAAAGAGCAGTATAGAGTGCAGGAAGAGGTGAGGAATTAATGAAGGAGTGAAGGTATCTATAGCAAGAGCTCAAACCTTTATAAAGGGTCTGAGAGATTTGGGGTTTCAATTTTGGCTTTGCAGAGATATAGCGGATTCCTAACAAAGTGACAGTGATTATGACGATTTCAGGCTCTAAATAATAGGAATAAGTGCTGAATAGTACGAATATCATAACGGTTGCAATAGCCAACTCGATGAAAAGAGGATAGAAAGGCATCTGTGTTACCATGATGAAATGAATGCCATATTTTCTACCGTTGCAATAGCCAACTCGATGAAAAGAGGATAGAAAGGAGGATCTGCAACGATTCCTGTGGTGCTATCAGTATCGAACGTTGCAATAGCCAACTCGATGAAAAGAGGATAGAAAGTTTTAATGCGGCTAGAATCTGCTCTGTAGTCAAAGGAGTTACGTTGCAATAGCCAACTCGATGAAAAGAGGATAGAAAGGTAGTAGTCAGAGGAGTTACTTTTCTGATTGCTACATCATACGTGTTGCAATAGCCAACTCGATGAAAAGAGGATAGAAAGTATACTATGTTGCTTCGCTTGATCCGATGAGCAGTTTCTTCAGTTGCAATAGCCAACTCGATGAAAAGAGGATAGAAAGCATCTTTGCTTCGCCGTGAGTGTTGCCCCATCTCCTCTCCACGTTGCAATAGCCAACTCGATGAAAAGAGGATAGAAAGCTATGTACGCTGTACGTAGATTATGTATGTCTGTTGAGGTTGTTGCAATAGCCAACTCGATGAAAAGAGGATAGAAAGAATTACGAGTATCATGCTCTCACCTGTCGCAGTGTCTTCCTTCGTTGCAATAGCCAACTCGATGAAAAGAGGATAGAAAGTTCGGCGAAATATTCTTTAAATGCTTGTTATTTCGGTACATCGTTGCAATAGCCAACTCGAT
>BEHG01000132.1 GCA_002898655.1 archaeon HR04 | reverse complement strand
ATCTATGAACCAGTCCTTGATGAATACAACGTTACCTTCTGTAGAAATGAACTGTAACCCCGGCGCATATCGTCTTAATAATTCATATTCTTCAATCTGTTCTAGAATAAAGTTAGTTGCCCAGCCTGTAAAGGTATCATGTAATCTTGCATTCTCCTTGTATAGTTCATACATCTTCTCATAGACTTCTTCCTTTATCGTGATCACCTTCCAACCGCTCTTTGGCATATATTGTTATAGTCTTGTACTGTTATTTATAGTAAAGTATAAATTTCTGTATAGTACTTTGTTTTACAGTAATGAAACCGCTATATTATATATTGATGAACAACATAGAACCACAACCACAACTCAATATAAGTGTCGATAGTTGTAAACATAGATTAGTACATGATCAGGAGTGGGTATGTTGCTTATGCGGTAGAGTCTTTAGTGAAGAGGAAGCAGAGGAACTGCAAAGAGGTAGCAAAGATATAACAACAGTAAGGAGTCTAGACAGCATAGGTCTAGACCCCCATGGTAAGACTCCTCTCTGGTTACATGGTTTAGGGAGTATAGAGGGTTATAAACATAACTCTAACAATGGAGAGAGGGATGATATAAGCATCCTCTCGAATATTGCTGATAAACTGCAGTTACCTTCCCATATTGCTGTAGAGTTCCTCCAACTTTACCGTTCATTTGTAAGACAAGATAAGGATAAAGTACCTGCTACTAAACTAGCAATACTCTACCTTACTCTCAGATACCCCATATTAAAAGAAAGGTTAAGGAATTTACTTACAAACATACAGGATAGAGGAGAGAAGGTTACAGATCAAGAAGTAGTAGATTATATATCTTCTGTAATAGAAAGTAACTTTAACTTAACTAGCAGAAAGAGGAAAGGAAATGAAGATAGATACCTCTTTGCTAGAGAGGGGTTATTACAGTTTATAGTACATATAGCAACTGTCAAGGGAGCAAAATACGCATACAATTATGTTATGAAGGTGATCTAAATTGGAGGTAGAAGCAAGTAAAATAAGGACTTTAGAGAGGATAACTGTAGCAGGATTACAATCTACAGGTACAACAGGTAAAGATGAAGATATAACAGTTAATGTAGTCCTATACAATAACGAGTATTATTGTATCGATGACCCCCTCCTTTTAGAGGGTAAAGAGAAGGTAAAGGTTAGGGTAGTAACAGAGGTTAATGATCTTAATACGGTTTATACTGAATACATCAAGAATAACACAAGGAATACATTAAATCCCTATATGTTATTGTTGTTATATAAGGAAAATAAGTTCAAGAATTTACCAGCAGAGATCAAGAACATCCTTGAAAGGAACCAACCTATAGATAATGATCTATTGAGGATGCTTAATACCCATCTATTAAAGATAGAGGAGGAGTATAGAGGTAAACCAATATTTATATCACTAACAATTTTAGATGCTATCTCACAGATATTACAGTATATAGAGAGAGGGTTAGCAAAGGAAGAGGTTATACGCATAATAGATGAGTATCTAAGAGATTACAAAGATAAATCATATGTACAGTACCCTACTCCATTACAGTTAACAGCGTTAGTAGAAGCACTTGTTATTGAAGAAGAGGAAGAGAAGAAGAGAGAGGAAGAAAGGAGGTATATTGAAGAACTAAAGAAGAGGAAGATGCAAGGATCACAATCAGTAGTATACCAAGCAGATATAACATCTGATACTTTAGGAGAGATAAAGACGAAGGTAACAGAACTCCTTGAAGAAGAAGAGGAAGAAGGAAGAATACCTATAACAGTTAGTGGTAGTGGTGAAGTTAGGGAAGATGATAACATAGAAAGAATAAGAGATGAGAAGGAAGAAAAAGAGGAGGAAGGGAGTAAGTATACAGATCTAAAGACAGAGACGATGAAGAATACATTGTTGGTGATTAAGTTAACGTATCCTGTAAGGATAGAGGATGAGATAAACAGGATAATAAACAAGTTCATTAAAGAATTAGAAAAAAGTGGCGTGATAGTTGTAAGGTGAAATAAAATATGCAGGCTATAACAAATACTACCACACCTATAGACGAGTTAGAAGAATCTATACTTTTATTTTTTGTTAAGTCAAAGAGTAGGTCAATCAAACTTGAGACTATACTTGATACATTTAGAAGATACCAATCTCATATAGTTATGAAAGCAATAGTTAAACTATGCGAAGAAGGTTATTTTGTTGTACTAAAGGATACAACTGTTATGGTAAACAATTACCCGTTATTTATACAACATTTTATGCAGTTTAAACGTATTGATACCGCTTATTTATTGTACTTTATAATTATGCAGAATATACAGAATATAAGGGCTAAAAGGGATGCTGTGTTTAATTACAAGATGTTCCTTATACCAAAGTTTACAGAAGATTTTGATATTGTTAAGACTATTCTTCTATTCTATAAGAAAGAAGATTATAGATTCTATAATGCAATATATGAATTACGAAAAAATGGTCTTTTGATTAAGAAAAAACGTATGTATTACGATTTTATCTACAGTAAAATTGATCCTACATTACTAGAATTTTTAATTTTATGATCTGCCCTGTTTAGAGAGTAAGATAGCCCAGATGTTCATTAGTTAAGCAGGTTTTAACACTAAAGGGGTCTTAGTGTTAAAATGTTTTAACACTAAATGGGTCTTAGTGTTAAAAAGTCTATAGCAGTCTATAGAAATTTGGTCAATAAAGGGGTCTTAGTATGTCAATAAAGGGATCTTAGTATAGTACAGTGTAGTATAACATAGTCAAGTGTAAATTCTTTCTCTTGTTAAACATGGTCTTTTTGAAACTAACTAGTTAGTTAATGAATATTTTGTTCCCATTATGTTATGATGGTAATAGAGTTAAAAGAGAAGAGTAATAGTAATAATAACAATAATAACAGTATCAGTAGTCTAGCAGATCCTGTACCTGCTGAACAGTTAAGCAACTACACTGTAGA
>BEHG01000131.1 GCA_002898655.1 archaeon HR04 | reverse complement strand
GCAAAGCATAGAGGATCTTAGGAAGGATATGAATGAAGGGTTCAAGAGGCATGATGAGGAGTTCAAGAAGATCGATAAGCGATTAAGATCTATAGAATCATACATTGAGAGAACATCTCTAACGCTAGAGGAAGAAGCAAGAGATGTTATTGAGTATATGCTAAAGGAGAAAGGGTTAACATTAAGCATATCTAGATTAGAGTTACCAGATATTGAAATAGACATATATGGTGTGGATACTGAATACTGCATAGTAGGAGAGGTTAAGACTAGAGCAAGTTCAAATCTTGTTGAGCGTGTTGATAATGACATAGAACTATTATGCTCAAGGTATCCTCAATATCTAAGGAAGAAGGTAATAAAGGTGATATATGCTATGCAGGTTACTCAAGATGCTATAAAGGAAGGAGAGAAGAGAGGTATATGGCTTGTAACAGCAAAGGGTGAACTTACTAGTTTAAGACCATCAGGGTAAGAGTAGATAAGTATAGATAGATATTAGACCTAGAAACTATTCATGGTTTGATAATCTCTTTAGTATCCTCATTGTTATTAGGCTGAACAGGATAGCAAGTTATGATAAGGATCTTGATGGGATAGAGAGGATAGAGCCTTGAAGATGATAAATAATTGGAATAATAATAAATAAAAAATAAGATTGTTATCACTGCAGTTATATCCTTCCCTCTGCTATAACATTCCCTTGCATATCATACACAGTATAGGTTACAATACCTCTAGCATATACCAGCATCCTTACCGTATCACCAAAGCCTATAGACTTGCCTTCCTTAACCTCAAGCATAACCTCCTGCATGCTCATCCTCATCCTACTCATATCCTTGCCTTTGGTTAATAGTATCAATTGCATTGAAGGAAGGCATAAATTGCAAGTATGAGATAGTCATACTTGGGGGTTATACAAATATGGAGATAAAGAGGAGGTTAGGCAAGAAAGGGCAGATAGTTATACCAAAGATAGTTAGAGAGTTCCTTGCAATAGAACCTGGGGATGAGGTGATAATAGAGATAAGGGATGGAGGAGAGGTAGTGATAAGATCTAAAGTAGATCCTGTAAGATTTGTTGATGAGTACTGCTCATCAAATAACAAACTTGGTAAGAGGATAGATGTGGAGAGATTAATAGAGGAGGAAGAGGAGAGAGGGTATGAGTATGGCAGAAGTATGTAGGCAATAAACATGTTGTGATAGATGGTATAATCATTATAATATGGTGGTCTGATCTTGCTCTACATAGATTCTAACATATTCATCTATCCAGTGATATATGATGAGCAACTGATACAAGAGAGCAAGAGAGCCAAAGAGTTACTCTACAAGATCGCAACTGGCAAGGTTGAAGCATACACATCCATAATCACATGGGATGAGGTTGTATGGGTTATCAGGAGAGTTCATGGAGTTGAGAGGGCTATAGAGCAGGGTAGGATGCTCCTTAGGTTCCCAAACCTCAAGATGCTTAGCATAAACAAGGCTACGATTATAAAGGCTCAGGAGCTCATGGAGAGGTATAGACTTAAGCCAAGGGATGCTCTGCATATTGCAGTTGCGTTGGAGAATAGGCTGAACAGGATAGCAAGTTATGATAAGGATCTTGATGGGGTTGATGGGATAGAGAGGATAGAGCCTTGAAGATGATAAATAATTGGAATAACAATAAATAAAAAATAAGATTGTTATCACTGCAGTTATATCCTTCCCTCTGCTATAACATTCCCTTGCATATCATACACAGTATAGGTTACAATACCTCTAGCATATACCAGCATCCTTACCGTATCACCAAAGCCTATAGACTTGCCTTCCTTAACCTCAAGCATAACCTCCTGCATGCTCATCCTCATCCTACTCATATCCTTGCCTTTAGAATAGATGATCTTTGCATCATCTCCCTCAGCCTTGAGCACTATCTTTGCTATGCTCTTATCTGTAAAGTTATCTAGTTTGATTAGTGATGCTCCTGCTCTCTTTAACTGCTTTACACCCTTCATAATATCTTCACCTACTATCTTTATTGTATGCTTCAACTCAGCACCCTTGTACTCAACTATCCTCTGCCTATCTTGCACCTCAAATCCATCGAACTTTATGGTTATATCTATGGTTCTACTCTTGAAATCTTTGAGTAATCTTGCTGCATCTATGTTTATGCTGAATACTCCCTGCTTAAGTTCTGCTGTATAAGTTCTTGTTATCCTGTTTGCCTCAGCGATAATGGTTATAGTGCCATTCAGTTGCAGACTATTGCCCTTATCATCTGTTAGTGATCCTGCTATGCTTAATATCTTCTCTATGCTTATATCTCTTGGGAGTGTTTGCATTGCTAGTTGTGTTGCTATTGTGCTCCTCTGCTTTGAGATGACTATAGTGCCTCCTCCACCTCCTCCACCTGCTCCGCCTCCTCCACCGCCTGCTGGTGGTTGTGTTGTTGTTATTATTGCTAGACCTCCTGGATCTGCTACTATTCCTGGTGTTGGATTAAAGTCAAGTGGACCATTATCCTGTATCCTCAAGGTTACTGTAGTTCCTGATATAGAGAATTGGTTTACACCTGTTCCCTGATGAACTTCTCTCCAACTATTGGTATTTGTATTAAACTTGTAATATGCATAGGACTGATTTGAGGCTAGTGGGGGTAGTGATGGGTACTGTATGGTCAATGTTATTATTCCATTAGGATCGGTTATTGTTTGGAACGAGAGTAGTTGATGAGGGAATATTAAAGTCTGGTTAGGTTGTAACGGTGGATTTCCTTGCGGTTGACTTGTAGTTGGAGTTCCTATAATACCACCATTACTTATGCCTAGGTTTATGTTTCCTCCTGATGGGCTCTGTACTGATGCTGTTGCAAGACCTATCGTAGCATTTGCATTGTCAGTGAATGAGAATTGGTCTTGTAGTAGTGATGGGAGTTCAAATGTTAGCAATGCTACTAGGCTATCAGTGAATGAGAATTGGTCT
>BEHG01000130.1 GCA_002898655.1 archaeon HR04 | reverse complement strand
AGAATCCATGTATTGAATCAAGTACCACTAACCTTGTATCTGCATCTATGTTTGAGCAAGCAGTAGCAAGCAGATCCTCAACCCTGCCTATATCTGGCATCATTATATCGATCTTTGCGCCCTTGCTTACTTCTCCTCCTTCTCCTTCCTTTATGCCCATGATACCATGCATCACATATGCTGTGAATACTGTATCCAGATCTATGTACACTATCCTACCATCATCTAAAGATCTTACAAGGCTTGATAATAGGCATATCCTTGCTAGGGTATCCTCTGCTACAATAAGGTTGATACCATAGCAATCAAGCAGGGTTAGTAACACATCATCCCCCTTCCTCCTCCCCTCCCCTACCATATTCATATCTTTAAATTGTACACCATTGTAAGTATGTACCGATAATAATGAATTTGGATCCAGATTCTATAAAGAGGGATTTCCCAAGGATGAGGGGCATATACCTTAACAACGCATCCAGCGCACCTGTACCATTCATAGCAATAAAGGCTGTAACAGACTTTCTCATCTCCTACGATGAGTATGGTCCAGACTCTAATGCATCAGCATCTATGTTGGATGAGCTCTTGAGCAGAGCTAGGAAGGAGGTTGCAAGGCTGATAAACTGTAGGGAGGATGAGATAATCTTCACACAGAGCACAACCCATGCCATAAACATCGTTGCAAACTCTCTTAAGATAGGCAAGGGTGATGCTATAGTTATAAGGGATGGGGAGCATGAGCATCCTGCAAACCATTATGCATGGTTAAGGTTGAGGGATGTAAGGGGAGTAACGGTAAGAACACTCAACATCAAGGATGAGGATGGGAGGATAGATGTTGAGGAGGTGGAGAAGATCGTTAACTCTGAAGGGATAAGGCTTGTAGCATTGAGCCATGTACTCTTCAACACTGGCATCATCTTACCAGTAGAGGAGGTTAGCAAGGTGTTAAAGGATAGCGATAGGAGGATACACCTATTCGTTGATGCTGCACAGAGCGTTGGGTGCATGGATGTTGATGTTAAGAGGCTAGGTTGCTCATTCATTGCATTCCCATCATCCAAGTGGTTATGTGCACCCCCTGGCTTGGGCATACTTTACTGCAGTAGAGATGCATGGGATGATATTGAGCCATTGTATGTTGGAGGAGAGTCGGCATTCATACATGATGGACTATGCTACAGGGAGATGCCTTACATGATGCAGGCTGGGTTTAGAGGGTATGCACTGCTTGCTGGATTGCTTGCATCATTGCAGTATATAAATAGCATAGGGATAGCAAAGATAAGGAACTGGGATATGCACCTTGCGGGGATTATAAGGGAAGAATTACAACAGCAGTATGATAAACTCAAGCTTTATGGGCCAGATGATCCGAGGCTAAGATCAAGCATAGTATCATTCAACTTCAATGATGATGATAGCGATACGATGGTTAGAAGACTGGTTGGAGATCTTGAGAGAGAGGGCATAATAGTTGCTGAGAGAGAAGTATTAAAGAAGAAAATAGTCAGGGTCTCTCCTCACTTCTTCAACAGCGAGGATGATATAGCAAGGTTCTTGGCTACGTTGAAGAGGCTGCTAGTACTCACTTCTTAACCTGCTGTCCTTGACCCTCTATAACTATCATGGTTAATGTTGACCTTACCTTGTCTATCCTCCTTATCTTCCACGTTATTATCTCCCTCAACTTGTCCATTGAATCAGACTCTATCTTTGCTACTATATCATACACACCATATACTCCAGCAACTTCCCTTGCCTCTGGTATCTTCCTTATCTCCTTTATTATCTCCTCCTCTGCTCCTAGATCGCAGTTTATTAACACATATGCAGTTGGCATAATCTAGCATTCTTATTCCACTATTTAACCTATTCTATCATCATTTTGTAATGTAGATGGTGATGATTTTAAATTGTGAGATGTATTCTTGCTTGTTTGTTTGCTTGCTTTCATTCCTTCCTCATCCTCTCTTCCTTCATTCCCTTCCTTCCTTCCTCTCTCCTAATCTACCTCTTACCTTTACCCTTCTCCCTATCCTTAGCACTACCATACCTTATTACTTTGAACCTAAATGATAAACCAAATATCAGTATCCCAGTTACTATAAGCATCATCCCCCTTATGAATGCAAACTCATCACCAGATATGAATATTGCCAATACACCTATTACAATTATTGCTGCACCAGCCCCTATACCAATTACGCCTATATTCATTACAGTAGTATGCAAGGTACTGATTTAAAAAGATAAGAAGGAACTATTATCCGTCTTGGCTTTGCGAAGACTCCAACCTCTTGCATGCATCAACTAGATCGTTGAACGTTCCCAATGGCACTATCTTCAAAGCATTGAACGATGCTATATCAAGATCAACTGCAAACCTCTGAAGCCTATGTGCATCCTCAGCATCAGCAATCCATACAAATGTATGCTCCAATGCAGAGTGGTACATGCCTAATAACCTTACACCATGCCTCTTTGCTACCTCATCAATACGCTTGCTTATTATAAGAACTGTACTCCTGCTCTTCCCATTGTACAATGGACAGCTCTCAACTGCATGCTCCCCAAAGAGACCATAGAGAGGCATTACTGCTGTTGTAGAAGGCAACGTACCATTTAACATTTTATAGCCTACCTAGTTTAATATTCATGCTTATGGCTTCATAAAGTATATTAATGTTTGAACCAACTCATGCCTTAATGAAGGCAGCAGTATTCAGGGAATACAATAAGGATCCAAGACAGGTTGTTAAGATAGAGGATATAGATGTGCCGAAGATAAAGGCTAATGAAGTTCTCATAAAGGTTGAGGCAGCAGCCTACAACTACAACGATCTCTGGGCTATATGGGGTGAACCAATAAAGGTTCCCATGCCCCATATCTCTGGAAGTGATGCTGCTGGTACGGTTGTTGAGGTTGGTGAAGAGGTAACAAGGTTCAAGAAGGGAGATAGGGTAGTCTCACACTCAAACCTATCA
>BEHG01000129.1 GCA_002898655.1 archaeon HR04 | reverse complement strand
CTGGGATAAGGCATTGAGGCTTATGCAGTCAAAGGATATACTCAAGGTTGATGATGATCCTGCATCCAAATACCATGGCTGTATAGTGGTTAAAGCAGGTATAGAGGGTGAGGAGAAGGTACTTGTGAGGAGCGATGGTACAGCAACGTACATAGCAAAGGATATACCATATGCCATGTGGAAGCTAGGGATACTAGAGGATCCATTCAAGTATGTAGAGTATGCTAAGCAGCCAGATGGTAGCATGCTATGGGCAACATCACTCTCTAGCAATGGTTCTCTACTTAATCTCAATGGTGCAGATACTGCTATAACTGTTATAGATGTAAGGCAGAGCAGGTTACAGAAGATCATAGCAAAGATACTATCGATGCTAGATAAGGATAGCAGTAGATACATGCATCTAGCATATGAGGTTGTAGCATTGAGTGCTAGTACAGCAAGGCTATTCAACATAGATATAGGGGATAAGAGGTTTGCTCATATGAAGGGAAGAGAGGGCATATACATAAATGCAGATGATATGCTTGATAGGCTTCACAGCAAGGCTTACGAGGAGGTTAAGGCAAGGAACCCAGATGGTGATGAGCAATGGCTGCATAGTACTGCTGAGAGTATAGCAGTTGCAGCACTGAGGTACAGTATGCTCAAGCAGGATCTTGATAAGATGATAACATTCGATATAGAGGAGGCTCTAAACCTACAGGGTGAGAGTGGTCAATACATACAGTATGCATATGCGAGAGCATCAAGGATACTGGAGAAGGCATCAAGCATAGCATTAGTAAAAGAAGGAGGAGAGGGAGAGGGAGAGGGAGAAGGAAGAGGTATAGATATAGACCCCTCATCTACCCATCTTATAGGCAATGGAGAGATTGCATTGATCAAGACTATAGCAAGGTTCGATCTGGTAGTTGAGGATACAGTTAAGAGCCTAAACCCCAAGACAATAGCAAGGTACTGCTACACCCTTGCAATGGTATTCAATGAGTTCTACGAGAAGGTACCTGTACTTCATGAGAAGGATACAGATCTAATAAGGATGAGGCTATCCATAGTTAAGGCATTCACAACAACTATGAGTAACTGCATGTCCCTACTAGGTATAGATGCGTTGGAGAGGATGTAGTAGTATGCTTTGCTTTACATCGGCCTATTCTGTTGCTATGAGTACAACGCATTAATCTATGGATAATACTAACTCATATCTGTGAATGTGAAGAGCAAAATGCAAGATGATGCTATATAGTCTTACCAACACCAGTATAGTTACTATATATTGTAGAAAAGAAAATTATTTTTATCAGTGTAGTGTAGATAAGGGTAGAGGCATGAAGGTTGAGGGTCCAGATAAGGATGGTATGTGTTGGCCAAAGTGTACATGGTTCAAGTGTGGCAAGAACGTGCTGAGATTCAAGGGCAATCTTATATGGTGTGATTGGCTTGAGCAAGAGTGCCTAGGTCCATCATGTGCATATGCTAGTTGTGTAAGGAGCAAGTTGCTTACTGAGGGCAGATGTGGTCTAGTGATAAGGAGGCGTACCAGAGACTCTCTATCGCCAGATGACTTTAGGCTAGATGTGAAGTTGAAGGGCAAACTTGCAAAGATGGTAAAGGGAGATGATATCATATAATTTATTTCAAATACTGCTGATCATAAGTACGATTGCAATCATACAATAACCATAACAACACCATCCATCCCACAGTTTTATCTTAACATGAGCAAATGGCTGCCAATATAACAAATATTTAATATGCTCTACTCATCTCTAGTAAGAAATATGGATGATGATGGTGATGGTGTGATAGGAGAGGGTACTTACCTAATATTACTCCATGGCAAGAGATCATGGCTAATTAGAGTAGAGAAGGGTAAGAAGATGCACACACATCTAGGCATGATAGATATTGATGAGGCTATAGGTAAGGAGTATGGCTCATACATAGAGAGTAGTCTAGGGAAGAGGATATACCTTCTCAAGCCTACAACGTACGATGTTGTTATGAAGAGTGAGAGGAGAACTCAGATAGTGTACCCAAAGGATATGGGCTACATAGCCTCAAGGCTAGGCATACGCTCTGGTATGAATGTGCTAGAAGTAGGTATGGGGAGCGGGGCACTAACAACATTCCTAGCAAGCATAATCAAGCCTGAAGGGCATGTATACTCTTACGAGGTTAGGGGTGAGTTCATCCCTATAGCAAGGAGGAATCTGAGTAGGTTGGGTCTTGAGCCTTATGTTACAATAGTAAACAAGGATGCTAGTGCTGAGAGGTTAGAGGTTAGCAACGTTGATGCTGCAGTTATAGATGTTGGAGACCCATGGAAGGTCCTTGAGAATGTATACGATGCTATGAAGGGTAGTGCACCTCTATGTGCAGTATGCCCTACTATGAACCAATTAGAGAAGATCTCATCAGCGATGAAGGGAAGGTTCGTTGACCTTGAGTTTACAGAGTTGATGATAAGGCATATAGAGGCTAGAGAGGGGATGACAAGGCCAGTGTTCAGGATGGTTGGGCATACAACTTATTTAGCCTTTGGAAGGAAGGTCATGATGAATGAGCAGTGATCTGATAGAGGTTGATGAGCATTATGTAAGGCAGTTGATACCTGCTAGATCTAGTAGAGCAAAGAAGGGGGATAATGGTGTAGTGTTGATAGTTGGAGGGAGCAAGATATACCATGGTGCACCACTCTTAGCAGCACTAGCAGCATACAGGAGTGGAGCAGATCTTGTGTATGTTGCTGTGCCAGAGAGCATTGCTCCATCCTTGAGGGCATATAATCCAAGCATAATAGTGCTACCGCTCCCAGATGCTAGGCTAACAAAGGGCTCAGTTAACAGGCTCAAGGGTATGCTACCAAAGAGGGTTGATAGCGCTGCTATAGGTATGGGCTTGAGTATAGCAAAGGTAGATGCACTAAAGGACCTCATAATGTACCTTGTAGAGTCTAATAGCAGCAATAGGGGTAGTAGCATAGTGCTTGATGCAAGTGCACTA
>BEHG01000128.1 GCA_002898655.1 archaeon HR04 | reverse complement strand
TATGTTGTTGCTATGGTAGATGGGAAGGAGAAGTGGCTTGTAAGCATGGATGCTGCTGAGAGGCTAACATACCTTAACAGGGATGTGCATGTTGAGCATATTATCAAGGGCAGAGAACTGATAGGGCTAAGGGCTAGGGTACCATTGGTCAATAGGGATGTGCCAATACTACCAGCAGGGTTCGTTGATCCAAAGAATGGTACTGGAATTGTTATGTCTGTACCAGCACATGCACCATATGACTATCAAGCGTTGAGTGATCTGAAGGCTGGTATACATGCTGCTGGTGTTGTTATCCATGAATATGCTAGCATACATGCAGATATACTGAAGATAGAACCCATAGTTATGATAGAGAGCGAGTACTCAAAGGATGGTGTACCTGCATCTGTAGTTATAAAGCGATATGGTATATCAAGGCAGGATGATCCTAGGCTAGAGTATGCTACAAACGAACTATACTCACATGAGTTCTACAAGGGTAGGATCTCATCAGACCCTAGCATAACCATGGAGTACTCAGGCATGAGTGTGAAGGATGCTAGGGAGAAGGTTAGGGATGATATGCTCAAGAGGAACCTTGCAGATACCATGCTTGATCTTGCAAAGCCAGTAAGGTGTAGATGTGGTGCAGAATGTGTAGTTAAGATACTTGAGGATCAGTGGTTCATAAACTACTCTGATAGAGAATGGAAGAGGTTAGCACACAAATGCCTTGATAGCATGCAGATACTGCCAGAGGATATAAGGGATGAGTTCGTATACGTCATAGATTGGTTAAGGGAGAGGGCATGTGCTAGAAGATCAGGATTAGGCACAAAGCTCCCATGGGATGAGAATTGGATAATAGAGTCACTCTCAGACTCTGTAATATACATGGCATACTACATAATAGCAAAGTATGCTAGGATGCTTAATGTAGATGGTATAGATGATAGGTTCTTTGATTACGTATTGCTAGGGGTTGGGGATCCTTCAAGCATTGCAGAGTCATGCAAGGTAAGCAAGGATCTGATTGAGCAGATTAGGGAGGAGTTCCTCTACTACTACCCTGTTGATAGCAGGCACTCTGGTAGAGATCTTGTACCAAACCATCTAACATTCTTCATCTTCAACCATGTTGCAATATTCCCTCAAGAGTTATGGCCTAGGCAGATAGTAGTCAATGGTAGTGTGCTTATGGATGGTAAGAAGATGAGCAAGTCTCTAGGCAATATAGTGCCATTGCGTAAGGCTATAAGGGAGTATGGAAGCGATGCAATAAGAGCATCTCTCCTCATATCTGCTGAGTTACTTCAGGATGCTGACTTTACGCTTGATATGTTGAAGAGTATAAGGGAGAAGGTTGAGAGGTTATACAGCATATGCATACAGTTTGCAAATGCTACTAGAGACAAGAGCAACTCATACAACAGGGTTTGTGAGGGGAGTGGAGGAGGGTATGGGCAAGAGCATGGGTATGAACATGAACAGAAGCAAGAGCATAAGCAGGAAGATGAGTATGAGTATGAGGATGTATGGCTCATGAGCAGGCTCCAGCATATGATAAAGAGCACAACAGATGCGATGGATAGGTTAAGGGTAAGGGAGGCGTTGAACAACCTCCTCTACATAATGGATCAGGATATGCAATGGTATCTAAAGAGGGCGAAGAGCAAGGGTAGAGGTGATGATGAGATAGCATCTACAATCATACAATTCCTTGATGCTAGAGTGAGGATGCTCTCCCCATTCATGCCATTCATATGTGAGGAGATGTGGAGCGTACTGGGGGGCAAGGGCTTTGTATCTATGGCAGAGTGGCCCAAGGTTACTCCATCTATGATCAATAGCACAGTTGATGAAGGTGAATCTCTAATAATGCATGTTATGGAGGATGTTGAGAAGATAATCAAGGTTACTGGAATGAAGCCAAGTAGGATAACCATACAGGTTGCAGAGGCATGGAAGTGGGAACTCTACTTGAGGATATTGAGCATTATAAATGATGGTGTAACCAACTATGGTGATGTGATGCGTATGCTTGTGAAGGGTTCATCTAGCGGAGGATCAGATAGTATAGCAACCTATGCAAAGAGTAAGCCAGAGATGGTGAAGAGGATGATCGAGAGCATACTCTCAACACCCCCAGAGTCTAGGTTGAGTAGGGCAAGTATAGGTGTGTTGGATGAGGTTAGAGTGCTTAGCGATGCAATACCGCTACTAGAGAA
Organism: archaeon HR04; assembly: GCA_002898655.1. Taxonomy (GTDB): domain Archaea; phylum Thermoproteota; class Nitrososphaeria; order Nitrososphaerales; family Nitrosocaldaceae; genus Nitrosocaldus. Next base: position 826 of record BEHG01000128.1, on the reverse strand, counting down.
GGAGTACAACTGTAGAGTAGAGGTTATGGTAGAGGATAGTAGTAGTAGCAGTAGCAGCATTGTAGCAAAGAAGTCTGCACTACCATATAGGCCAGCGATATACATAGCATAGCATAGCGTAGCGTAGCATACATGATGATAAGTAAATAATTATATTGTATAAACCTGTAGCAAGCATGTGCTGAGAGAGGATAAGGATGGAAGGTATGGGCATACCAATAGCAGTAGTAGTGCTGGTAGCAGTAGTAGGAGTAATGATGAGAGTAGCATTAAGAGCAAGGGCAAGGGTAGAGAGAAGGGCAAATATGCATCAAGTACAGAGAATAGAAGGTTGGTATGGAACAACATAGTCTGGCCACTCATACTTGAGTTGAACAAACCATGGTTCACTATAGAGGAGTACCATGCAAAGAGGGATGCATTCTGCTCTTCCTATAGCGATGAGATGAAGGGCAAGGTTGCTGGAGGCTTCGTCTCGTTAATAGTCAAGGGGCTCCTGCTTAAGGATAAGGATAGAGAGGTGTACAGTGTACACTGGAAGTTGGTGCCATATATGAGGAAGAGGCTCTGGCTTGATTATGGGGAAGCGATAAGGCTGATAAGCACAAAGTAGATAGGAAGGAGCATGAGGTGCATGCAGAATGAATAGAAAGGCAGATAATGGAGTATAATCATTCTATATCTACGGTAGCCCCGTCGTCTAGCGGCCAAGGAGGGCTAGGCCCTTGAGTGCCAGGCTCTGGATCCCGAGAGGTTATGGATAGATAGAATAGGGTAAAAGAGGAGATACCTGGTGACGGCAGTTCGAATCTGCCCGGGGCTACCA
>BEHG01000127.1 GCA_002898655.1 archaeon HR04 | reverse complement strand
CAGTGCAGCAAATCCTGCACCAGATGCATTGACTATGGTCTTGTATGGGAACCTATCCTTAAGGTTAGTCCTTGGATGGGAGTATGCTACTGCTAAGACTGTGCAGAGGAGTGCTATTATAGCAGTGTAGAGGTTTATATGCATAAGGAGAGCCATCCCTATGGAGAATAGTGCTATAGAGACCCTCTTTACTACCTTATCATCTACCTTGCCTCTTACAATGGCTCTATTAACCTTATTTATTCTATCTGCTACGGTATCGGTAACATCGTTATAGGCGTATGTTGCAAGGCTTATCAGATACGTACCAACTGTAAGTTTGATTGCTAGCATGGGCTCTACCATCCCTTTGGATGCAATTGTGAGGGATAGGAGTGCAGATGCTACGAATATGTACACTTGTGATCTCTGCCTAATGTAATGTAGTAGGCATTCTAGATAGTAGGAGAACTGTTTAATATTTAGACCTTGTTTGTATATTAATGGTATCATTTCCCCCTTTATGGGGAAAAATAGAGAATAGTATCTAATAAAGTTTACCTGTTTATATTATAGAATATGATATTAAAATAATTAAGAAGATATTAAAGAAGATGGTTTTAATATAACCACTGCAGCTAATTCATTATCCCTATTACATTGCCAATAATCATAACTAGAATTAAAGTTTTGATACTACTCTTCATCATTGCAAGGAACTGCTTGCCCCTCTCTGTTGCTACATAGCCCTTGAATGGTACATCTATCTCCTTTATGAATCCAAGCCTTACAAGCTCATCTATGTACTTGTTGAGTTGATAGAAGTTAAGGTTAGCCTTATATAGTATATGGGTCTTCTTTGCAGGTGTTGCTGTAACCTCTACCATCCTTAGCAGTATATCAAGTTTGTCTCTCTTCTCATGTGCAGCAATGCTCATGAAGGCTTTATTGTGAGATTAAGTTATATATTTTATGTGACTGATTACATGTAACTCACACTATATAGTTATTGTATCACCACTTATGGGAAAATTTTTATATTGTCACCTTATTACCTAGTACGGCTAACTAGTACTTTAATTGCCTTCTCATACTCCTTTAGTGTATTTATAGGCAGCCAAGAACTTGAGTCTATGATGAATCCATGTAGCAATCCCTTCTCTGCAAGTAGAGGGAAGATCACAGACTCCAACTCTACAGCTTTCTGACTAGCCATATCTATATGCTCATTTATTATATCATAAACCTTAGGTTCAAATATGTACAGCCCTATGGATGTGGGTATGGTAAGCATGGGCTTCTCTATGAACTCAACTATGTTATTGCTATCATCAAGCTTAGCTGTGCCATATGGGTATTCAACCTTATCGATGAGTGCTATGGATGCACAGACACCGTATCTGCTTACTGCTTCAAGGTGATCTTGCATAAACCTAGCATATATTCCATCATCAAGCATTATATCATCTGGGAATGTGACTATGGTTCTCTTGCTCCTATCTATTATGTTGTTGAGCAAAGCGTACTTGAATGCCTTCCCCTTACCCCATCCTATATTATTCTCTGGGTCTATAGAGTACTTTACCCTTATACCATATCTCTTACCATCATCTACATGCCTTCTAACCATCTCATGTTTATAGCCTAGCATTAGTATGAACTCTTTATCCTTGAATCCGTTCTTGATGAGCCCCTCTATGCAGATATCTAGAAGGGTTGAGTTGCCTATGCTGAGTAGGCACTTTGGTGCATCTATTCCAAGCCTCTTGCCCATACCACCAGCCAATATTGCTATCTGTGTATCATTGCCATTGATCATATTAGACACCTCCTTTCTTGATGTAGTCTATGTTAGGTACCTTCGTTGGATCTATACCTTTAGCATACGCCAAGTGTACACTGAGCAGATCACCAATGTAACTTAGTGAGAGCAACCTTGCTAGAGGAGATTTACCAACACTCCATAGTTCTGTTACCTCAATACCCTTGCTACTGATTAGCCTCCTGCTCTTATTTATTGCTGCGTAGAGATCATAGCCATTATGTACCTGCTCCCTCTCATATACCTCATCCCTAAGAATGATTAGGACTTTATCATCATTATTCGTGTTATGCTCATACCATACCTCTATCTCATTATGCAGCAACTCTGGATATACATCGTAGTAGCACTGTATCTTTGCATTCTCATTGAGCATATGCTTCCAGCGAAGTGCAGCTGCTTTAGTAAACTCATCACCATACACTACTGCTAAGGTCTTTCCAAGCATGGATCGCTTGATCCTCTCCAACCTGTTCCTATCACCTGCTAGAGTAGAGAGCAGACTACTAGCCTCCTTTATATCCTTGCATGCGCTCTTCATTATACTAGACTTCTCAAGCACTAGGAGTGCTGGTGCAAGCATGTAGCCTAGTGATGCTCTACTGTATGAGTTGTTGACTACCCTAATGCATCCTATGCCTTGATTAATGCATAACCGCTCCATATCCTTGCTTGAAGTTATCATAACTATCTTGCTTGTATACTCCCTAGCCTTGCTTACTGCAGCAATGGTCTCCTTTGTACCTCCTGAGTATGTCACTGCTATAACCAGTGTTCTATCACTTAATCTAGGTAGATCACTACTCTTCACAACATGAACCCTATGATCCCTTACAACGGTCTTTATGAAATCCCCAACTATTCCAGAACCTCCCATGCCTATAACTGCTACCTCATCTATGCAATCAAATGCTGGTATGCTATCCTTAATGGCTAAGGATTGGAGTAGTTGGGCTGGAAGATCTGTAACCTTGCTCAGCATCGTCTCTTCATTTACCATACCATACATATAGGCTGTGAATAAATAAATATTTTGTAATGTAAGTAACATAACAAACGTTATGTAATAGCAGTTACATAATTATGTACATTAAAATTAAAAATAAAGATTGTTATTATTGTTGCTGAGGCTTTGGACAGCCCTCCATTGGCCATATATAGATATCCTTGCCTGGCAACTGCCACAACTCCCCAGTGTAAAAGTCAGTATTATCTATATGGCATCTATAGCATATGTTGACCTGCACATCACTATCTGGCTTGCCTATTAGCCTA
>BEHG01000126.1 GCA_002898655.1 archaeon HR04 | reverse complement strand
TAGGCTGATGCCAACAAGGATAGGCACATCTGGAGTAGCACTAGCAGTATCTGGCTTCGAGCCAGTAAAGGATAGAAGAGGCAGCAAGGATCTGTTTGGGAATGTTATGCGTGTTACACTTCATGCTATAGCAGACTGCATAGCATCTGCAGCAAACTTGGTTATGGGGGAGACTGATGAGTCTACACCAGTCGTGATAGTAAGAGGGTTAAGTGTTAAGATGGACCAGAGGAGTTATGATTGGAGTGATCTTGCTATAGGGTATGAGCAGTGTATATATGTTAGAGGACTCAGCAATGGAAGGTAGATCAGTTTAAGTTAATAGTAGGTAGATAAATAGATAGGTAGATAGGATATCCTAAGTATATAACGCTTGTAGATTCACCATCTCATCAATATATAGATGGTTGCATCACTCATCCATACTATCCTATATCCTTGGCATATCCCAGCCCCATCTCTGCCTATCCTTCTCCTCCTTCCCTGCACCTATACCTACATTGAATTGCGCACTCTTATACTTCTCAAGTTCTAGCAGCCTTGTGAGTTCAGCCTTCAATTCTAACATATTCTTACTCTGAATGTAGAGTGTTGCAGGTCCTGTAACATCGATGCCAAGACCCTCTCCCCCTAGTAGAAAAGTCTTCATGCCTCCTATCTTCACAACCTTGTACCCTGCTGTAGCATTCATAGCAACTAGATGGTAGTTATCTACAACGATCCTCTCCCCATCCCTCAGCTCCTTCTTGAATAGACTGCCGTATGTGTTGACGAAGACCAATCCATTCCCATCTACCTTGAGCATAAAGAGTTCTGTACCAAACAACCCCTTCGCCATGCCTTGGAACTTTGTATCTAGCGAGATACTGCCTATGGATGCTAAATATACTCCTGATTGTACTATGTAACTACCATCTACATGTATACCCTCTATATCCCCTATCATTGGACCAGCAAAGCCTAACATACATCTACCCTTTGCTATGTAATCATTCAAGAAGAACGACTCCCCTCCAAGGATTGTACTCTTAACCATGCTTAGCAATCCCTGCTCCTTTATCTTGGTGCTTGTCTTAACCTCAACATCACCCTGCATATACACTAGGGCACCAGGCTCTGCTGTTATAACCTCCCCTCTATCCATTACAACCTCCAGCATGCCTAAGGGGTTCTTGCTTACCTTCCACTCCATAAATATATTAGAAGATGCTGATTAATAAATTAGATAAGCAATATGTTATTACTATAGCAGTAATTAGTTATTGATCAATAACAAGGGATAACGGGCCCGGTGGGCTTCGATCCCACGACCTAGGGCTCTCTACTGACCAATAAAGCAAAGCAACCGCAAGCCCTCGCCATATCCTGACTAGGCCACGGGCCCCTTACTACACCATCAACACCAACATGCTTTTAATTTATAGTTATAGAGCTCTATTTATGAGCAGATGATCTGTTTATTTATCCCTAGATTGTTATGAGAAGGTTTTAATCCTCATGCTTAGAAGATGATCTGTTGAGGTTTGAACTACCAAGAGGGATGAGGGATATTGAGGATGAGGAGTACATGCTTATAGAGCATGCTAGAGATAGGTTCATAGAGAGCGCAAGGCTCTTCAACTTCTCCATGGTTGAACCGTCGCCTATAGAACTACTCTCTACACTAGAGGCAAAGAGTGGGCCTATGATAGCAGATGAGATCTATGCGTTCAAGGACAAGGCTGGGAGGGATATAGCATTAAGGTTTGATCTTACAGTTGGTATAACAAGGTATGTAGCAGGGAGGAGGGATCTTAAGATGCCTATAAAGCTTGCAGCATTCGGACCAGTGTGGAGATACGATGAGCCTCAGATGGGAAGGTACAGATGGTTCCATCAGTGGGATGTGGAGATATATGATAACTTTAGCATAGAGTCTGATGCTGAGGTTATAGAGTTCACAAAGCATTATCTCAACTCACTTGGAATACAGGCTAGGATAGAGGTATCTGATAGGATGGTGCTTGAAGGGATGATAAGGAGAAGGTTGGGTGTTGAGGATGAGCATCAAGTGCTTGAGATGCTTAGAGCTGTTGATAAGTTATCCAAGAAGAGTAGGGATGCTATACTGCAAGAGTATGCATCTAAGGGTATAGATGCTGAGAGGCTAAGGTTACTGCTTGATGTAGCAGGATTGAAGGGTAGCCTTGATGATGTGTTGAATAGTGACCATCTCAAAGGTATTGATGTTGATGCATCTAGGTTAACTGCACTCATAGACTCTCTCAAGGCTAGAGGTGTAAGCGATGTGGTAGTAAATATGAGCATAGTTAGAGGATTGGATTACTACTCTAGCATAGTATTTGAGGTATTCTCTGGTAAGAGTAACCTTGCACTTGTTGGTGGAGGCAGGTACGATATCCTTCCAGAGGTGTTTGGGAGGAAGGATATGGGTGCAACTGGGGCTGCTGGGGGTGTTGAGAGGCTTATACTCCTCCTCAAGGATATCCATGGTGAAGGTGATGGGCTAATTATACATAGCAAGGATATGGCTAACATCTTCATTGCATATACAGATGATTGGTTGAGGAGCAAGGCAGTCATGCTAGCATCAGATCTTAGAAGGAAGGGTGTTAAGAGTGAGTGTATAGCAGCAAGTCTTAAGAGACAACTTGATTATGCATCAAGTAAGGGTTACAGGTTTGCTGCAATACTTACAGATAGGATGGGTAAGGAGAAGATGGTTACTCTAAGGAATATGGTTGATGGGAGTGAGAAGGTTATCATGCTTGATAAACTGCTAACAGACCCACTTGCAGTTATAGGCTACTGATTCATGATTTTGATTTATTTATTGATTGTTAAATGAATGATTAGTTGATAAATAGATAGATCTGCAATCACAATCATATCTTGAATGCTCTACTCAGCATAACCATCTCTGGACCTGTGGTCAATGATCCTACAACCACTGCCTTTGAGTTTGCTACTATACCAGATGATACAAATGGCACGCCTCCATTAACAGTTGCTGGCTCAACATCAACCTCCAGTATGCTGCTAACCCTCTCTATCTCCTCATTGCTAGCATTTGGATGTATAACAGCACCCTTG
>BEHG01000125.1 GCA_002898655.1 archaeon HR04 | reverse complement strand
CATCCGGCCCACTCTCATTTGGGTTCAAAACCATGCCCTTTATATCATGGATAGGGGCAGTAGAGGGCATGGGTAATGAGGCTAACATTGACATTAGCATTCATAATATAAATAGCATTAGCAATAATAGCAATAGCAATAACAATAGTAATAGTAATGATAGTAGCAATGGTAGTAGCAATGGTAGTGGTGGTAGTAGTTGGTGTAGTAACACTACTACTAGTAATCCTATTCCTGCCTCTTTGGCTTTGGCTTTTAAGACTAATATCAATACTAATACTAATATCAAGACCAAGACCAGAGCAAAGTATAGGTACCTTCTTGCTGACCCTGCTGTAAGACGTTGGTATGAGAACGTTGCTCGAGGCTCTCTTATTACTGCTGATGTGTACCTGCGTAGGTTAGGCAACTTCTGTGCTATGTTCAACCTTACCCCTCATGCTCTATTAACAATGAAGGAAGCAGAGTTACTAGACCTACTGTTAGACTATGTAAGTTATACTGCGAATTATGCAGGCAGTTACATAGAATCTGTCATGAAGGCTATAAAGTCATGGCTAAGCCACAATGGTAGAGAGATAAACACAAAGCAGATAAAGATCAAGGGCGTAGAGGATGCACCTACGCTAAGGGAGGAGAGGGTTCCAACACAAGAGGAGTTAAGGCATATCTTCCTAGCAGGGGATAGGAAGGCTAGGGTAGCATGTGTATTAATGGCTCATTCAGGACTAAGACCTGAGGTACTAGGCAACTATCTAGGCAATGACGGGCTAAGGTTAAAGGATATACCAGATTTGGTTGTTAGGTATAATAATAATAATAATAATAATTACAATCACAACAGCAATACAATTTATGAGTATAACACATATGAGCAACATAAAGTGAAAGTGAATACGCCTGTTAGCATATCCTTCTTAAAAGTGCCAGCAATGATAGTTGTAAGGAGAGAGTTGAGCAAGGCAAGGCACTCCTACATAACCTTTCTATCAGAGGAGGGCTGCTCTTATCTGAAGGACTACCTAGAGGAGAGAGCAAGGAAGAATGGTGAATTGTTAAGACCAGACTCCCCTGTCATAAGACCCAAATCTGCAAAGAAGGAGTTCATAAGGACTGTTAACATAGGAGATACTATAAGGAAGGCTATAAGGAGTGCTGGCTTCTCATGGCGTCCATATGTGCTAAGAGCATTCTTTGATACCCAACTAATGTTGGCTGAGAGTAAGGGTATGCTCATACGTGATTATAGAGAGTTCTTCATGGGTCATAAGGGGGATATAGAGCATAGATATACACTACAGAAGAGGCTACCCCTGACGTGATAGAGGATATGCGCCAAAGTTATGCTAAGGCTCAACGCTTCCTTGTTACCACTACTAACGAGAGAGATAAGGAGGATATAAGGAAGGCATTCAGGAGAGAGATACTGCTAACTGTAGGCTTTACAGAGCAAGAGGTTAAAGGCATAGACTTAGGCATTCCTGATGAGGAGTTTCAGGAGTTGGTAAGGGAGAGGCTGCTGAAGAAACTAACTGGGAATGCTAGGCAGAAGATAATCAACATGAGCGAGTTAGAGTACTACATAACACAGGGTTGGGAGTTCGTTACTATCCTTCCTAACAACAAGGTTGTAGTCAAGTTGCCAGTCGTTGAGTCTGAGTGAGTTTGTATAAATGAATTAATGAATCTGTGTATATGTCATGTCATTCTTGTTCCTATTATTGGTCTTGGTCTTGGTTGCTAAGCCTCAACCATAGAGGCAGTTTGATAAGGAACTCCTCTACAGAGAGCATATCCTCTTCAGCAAGTAGTACCCTCTTTAGTGTAGAGTCTTCAGGTAAACGTAATGCGAAGTCCTTCAACCTCCTTATCACTATCACATAAGTGTAAGACAAGACTTCCTTCTTTTCTTTCTTTCTTTATACTATGAAGGATGAATGAATGGATAGGAGAAGGGGCAAACGACGGATGATGAAGAGCCGACATTCTGATCATGATGATAAAGCGAGCTCTGACTGATACCCCTTCTCCCTAGACTTTCTTTCTATCTTGCTGGATATATAAAGTTTAACTTTGTAGCAAGATATAGGTTTGGGTATGATAAGAAGTAGGTAGGTAGGAGGAGGAAGGGTAGGGGTAAGAGTAGGAGGAGTAGGAGAGTGGATAGGAGGTAGGAATGAGGATAGGAGTAGGAGTAAAAAGAATAGGGTAGAGTAGAGTAGGGGTAGGAGTAGGATGTAGGATAGCCTCCTTGTTGTTTTACTCCCTTGTTGTTACTGTTACTCTATTGTTGCTCTTTATCCTTCACCTTAGGCTGCTTGAAGCCTCTCTCCACCAGTATCTTGTTAACCTCCCTTACAGCAAAGCAGAACCCAACATGCAAGCAATCGTCTCTCACATCTGCAGAATAAGAATCTCTTGCTCAGACCTTCATCATATATCTAAACCAACATCTGTTTATATCTTTATCAATTAATCAATCAATCAATAAATCAATCACTTATTATATCCCCATATACACACTCTACTCCCAACTCCTTAGCCTTATCCATAGCCTCCTTATCTATATGTACTGTAACTACCACTAACCTTCTTATCCCTGCTCTATACGTCTGCTCTATAACTTGCCTTATACTATTAACCTTCTCATAAAACACTACTATATCCTCTTCATCAGCATGGCTCTTAACCTCCATAATATCTATATGGCTATTAGTAACAACTATATCAAACTCATACCTCTTACCCTTTAATCCATACAACCCTTCTCTATCTATGTACTCAAACCTTAATGCCTTATCCTCATCTATACCTAGTTGCATCAACTGATCCTTGTATATGCTTAGCACTAACTTCTCCATATCCCTACCCATCCTCCTCCCTAGAGAGCCTATGCTAACCCTCAACTCCTGTATAAGCCTATCATGCCTCCTAAACCCTTCCTGCATATCCTTCCTAAGATTCTCTATACTTTGCCATACCCTCTTGAACTCCTCATCATGCCTCCTCAACCCTTCCTGCATATCCTTCCTAAGATTCTCTATACTTTGCCATACCCTCTTGAACTCCTCATCATGCCTCCTAAACCCTTCCTGCATATCCCTTCTT
>BEHG01000124.1 GCA_002898655.1 archaeon HR04 | reverse complement strand
CCAGTTGCTAAAAGCACTGCTATTGCTGGTATAGCAACCTTGTTGAACCTCTTCCCTATACTAATGGTTAGATTGAACCTCTCAACATCATTAAGATTAGATCTGAGTACTGGAGCAACAACCAAGCCTATAAAGAGCGTGCCTCCAACCCAGATACTTGCAGCAAGTAGGTGTGCCCATGTTATCAGCGCTTCATGTATAAGCAATGTTGATTAAGATCTTCTTAACCATTATATATTAACCTTATCCTCAAGTAAAGATAATAATAACCTACTGCTATAATTCAACTGAGCCAGATTGCTAACACTAGGGCGAAGGGGTAAGATGGTTGTTATAGGTGCTGCTGTAGTAATGGTAGCAATATTCATGGCAGCATGGTACCGTACAGTTATAGAGGAGGGGGAGATTACAAGATCTGTTAGGGTGGGTGTGCAGAGCATAGGTGTGAAGGATGTGGACTTCAACAGCAACACCATGACACTAACCATAAACTTTGGGATAACCAACAATACAGATAAGATAATAACAGTATCCAAGATAGACTATGAGGTTATCCTTGAAGGGGTATCACTTGGGAGAAGCTTCCTCTCATACGAGGATGTTGCATTGGTAGGTAGACCCCCTGTATTCACCAAGCAGACCACAACCCTTAGTAGTGAATTCAAGTTCAACTACAACAGCAGTATAGATGGTGCATGGAATAGACTGATCAGGGGAGATGTGGATGGTGTAGGGTGGAACATCAAGGGTACAGCAGATATAGAGACTGCATGGAGCATAATACCTGTTACCTTTGATGAGCATCTCTGATCTGAGTTGATTTGAGCTGAGTTGAGCTGATGAGTTGAGCTGATTCATGCTTGATAGCAACCACTCAACTGCTAAATGGATCAGTCAGACTAATAGTCAGCCAATCAATCAGATAGATAGACAAACAGATGAACAAACAGACAGATGAACAGACAGATCAGTAGCCCTTCAACTGCCTCTCTCTGTTTATAGCATTCTTCCTAGCATATGCAGAGAGTATATCCTTAGCATCCATACCAAGCTCTATAGATATCTGGAGCACAAAGTGCAGTATATCTATCAACTCCTCCCTAGCCTTCTCCTCATCAAATACGCTAGGGCTCTTCCACCACTTCCAGTTTGTTAGATCCTGGAGTTCACAAGCCTCATGTATTATAGCAGTACAGAGTTTGGATATCCTCTCCTCCCTCCTCTCCCCTATCCTCCTGCTATCTATCATCTCCATGTACTCCCTCTGCATCCTGAGTATTGTATCTAGATCATCCATACCATCCATCATAGTTGGTGGTAATACCTAATAACATATTTTATATAAAGATGGAGGTTAATCATAATTATAGATAATAGATGCTCTATCTTGGCGAGGGTAGTGTAAGGGTTGAGGAGATAATAGCATCAATGAGGGACGCTAGGAGCAAGGTAGAGTATACGCTGGTATGGGGCAGGGATAAGGATAGCCTACAAGATGACTCATTCCATGATTATATACACAATGCTCTAGAGCATATGAGAAGGGTTGTTATGGAGTGGAGGGGTAGCATGATGTTTGGAGGATTATTCAAGAAGGAAGGTGATCCTATAGCAGATATCCTTGGAGGTAAGAGCAAGGAGTTCTACAAGGCTTTTGATGACCTATGCAAGGGTAGGATAGGGCTGATATGTACTGGGGATAGATACTCAAGCCCATTCATACTCTTCAACGACCCTTCATCTTACGTTGCTGCACTAGCCAATACTAGCAGTAAGGAGATACTCTATGGCTATGGGCTGATGGAGGCATGGAGGGCTGACCCTCGCATCCATGATCTTAATGGCAAGGGTATAGATGCATTCACACTGCTCTTCTCCTCCAGCATAGCCTTCATGCTTACACTCTACATTAACGCTGGGCTAGCAAAGGCAAGGGAGGTTAGCAGGATATTCGATCCCAACGATGCTCTAGCATCTAACCTTAAAGAGTGGGCTGAGTACACAAGCAAGGGTGTATGGCCAGGATCACATGAGAACCAGAGGAAGGCTATGGTAGCGCTAAGAGGGTATCTTAATGCATGGTTTGACTTCCTTAAGGACTCTAGTTGGTTGGAGATACACCATACACTCCACCATGGCAAGGTTATAGAGAGGGATCAGAGCTTCCTTGATACTGCTACAACTGAGATAAGTGAGACGTCAAGGGCAATAATACTTGATAATGCAAGTAGTATCTTCAGTGCTGAGGAGATGGAGAGGAGGGATAGGCTAAGGAGGGAGAAGCAGTTGGAGTGGACACTGCTAAGGATAGCGTTAGGGATACTCTACCCTAGGGAGAAGAGAAGGATAAGGGAGGTATGGGAGAGGGAGAAGAGGAGGGTGAACTGGAGGTATTTAGAGGATACATACTATGAGGAGATATGGGATCTGATAAGGCTACATCTAGCAGGAGAGGATATCTATTCTAGCGTAGAGGAGAAGGATGCAAGAACGTTAGGAAGATGGCACTTCATATTCAACAAGAAGGCTGAGAGGCCTAGGGAGAAGGTTATTGAATTAGAGAGTATGGATATTGATAGGATATTTGAGAGGAAGAATAGATTACTTGCAATGCTAACATGGGAGGGGATTGGATTACCAGCAGATGCTAGATGGCACGATGTAGTTGCAAGGTTCAGGAAGATAATGATAAAGTACCATCCTGATAGGGTAGAGGTTACAGGAGTAAACCTTGAAGAGGCACATAGGGTTACAAAGGTTGCAATAGATATATTCAGGGAGTTAGAGATAATACATGATCTTCATCCAGAGATATTTGGTGTAGCAACTCTACAAACAGAGCAGGAGTCATGACTATCATGACCATCATCTTCTCATCATATTTCAATCCTACTATAGTTCGATTCAAACATCTTTAACATATCTTCCAGTGATCATATCATGACTGACTTTCAATCCTACTATAGTTCGATTCAAACATCAATCAAATCCCAGCTAAATGATGTAGCAGCGTCCTTTCAATCCTACTATAGTTCGATTCAAACAAACCCCTACAACGAATACATAATTTTGACCGTAACCTTTCAATCCTACTATAGTTCGATTCAAAC
>BEHG01000123.1 GCA_002898655.1 archaeon HR04 | reverse complement strand
AGGGATACATTCTCTGGACAGGTTAGTATTAACAGTGTAACATTACCACCATCTTTAGTATTCAAGGAGACTGGTGATAATACTGGTGTATTCCTGCCAGATCTGGCAGGAGACAAGATTGAGATAGTGCCTACTACAACTTTACCATCTGGAGCAGGTGTTACTACAATAGTAGCAGGTAAGATTGTTTTAGGCAGTGATAACAAAATATATGTACTTGCTAGTGCTATAGCAGAGGATATAGATCTAACTATCACCTACACAGATCCAGCAAGGGATCCACAAGGTTCAGGCGACTTCAGCATAGTAAGAAAGATACAGCATGTTGCTGGTAACATAAGCACAACAACAGCATCAGTACCAGTAACTGGTAGAGCAATAATAGAGATAAACGATATGGATCTTAACCTGAATCCAAATGGTAAGGACTTTTACACTGTAACCTTTAGCACTAATAATTCTGCTACTGAGAACAATTCTGCAGACTTTAGAGGGTTAGCAGATCTAAGGATAAAGGTAAGGGGTAGTGGAGTTAACTTCACAGCACCAAACAACCTAGTAATAGGCTTTGAAGAAACAGAGCCTAACTCTGGTATATTCAGGGGAGAGGTCAGAATGAGCGTTATAAATAGTGCAGCAACTCTAGCAGATGGTGATAGGGTAACATTCGAGTACATAGATAACACAGAGAGTCCAACAGTTACCAGAACAGTTGATGTGAGGATAGGTAAGCCATCTGGTGTAATAGAGTTGGATAGAACATCTTATCCACCAAGTACAACCCTAACAGGTGTTGGTGATAGAACAACAAAGATACATGTTGTAATAACAGATCCATCATTCAACACAAGTAGCACATCACAAGATGTACTTACACTTAAAGATGGCGACAATACATTTGAGAATGGAGAGCTTAGGATGCAGCTGATCAAAGGTTCAACCACACTAACTATCCAGCCAGGTTTCTTAAAGACAGATGGCACTGCATTTGCTGTAACACCTTCAGGTATATCATTCCCATCTTCTGCGTCTGAGGATGGTGTTAACACAGGTAGGTTCACTGTAGATATAGATCTACCAAGGGAGATAGATGGTAATACAATAAATGATGGGTGGCAGTTAAGGCTCATATACAATGATAGCAATGGTGATGAACAGACAGTAACAGCAAGCATAGTACAGAATACTGCAGTTATAACATCTGATAAGCCAACATACGATCTTGGCTCAACAATAATACTACAGGTTAGAGAGCCTGACTGGAACAATGATAGCGATAAGGTAGATGAGATATCAATTAACATTGCTGATCTTGTAGTTGATAGCGATAAGGTTACTGAGGATACATTAGCACAGATAGCAGGAATACAAGGAATAACACTCGATCCATCAAACGTACTTAGAGAGACTGAGAAGAACTCAGGCATATTCGAGATAAAGATACAGAACATAAATGCTGAACTTGTGAGCAGAGGTAGGAACCTAGAGTTCACTTATACAGATAAAACACCATCTGGTGGAGGCTTAGAGCAGGAAGTAAAGTTGACACTCCTTATAACCTCACCAAGACCAGATATAATATTCGATAGAGAAGTATACACACCATTTGATAGGATGTGTATACAGATAGTTGATCCAGGTGCAAACACAGACTCTGACAGGAAGGAGTTGCTTAGCGATGTTGGTAGTGCAAGGCTAAGGATAATAGTTGGAGGAATATCTGCAGATTATACAAACCAGTTTGAGGAGACAGCATCAGACTCTGGAGTATTCCAGTTCAGAACATCACCAAACTGTGTACCAATAAGTGATGTTAATGCTAATGCAAAGCCTGGTGATGGTATAAGGGTTGAGTATAGAACAGCAGATAGACAACTAGAGTTATCAAAGACTGCTAGGATAGCATTCAACGATGGCTCAGTATCACTAGACAAGGAATCATACAAGATAGGTGAGACAGCAAAGGTAACAATAGAGGATCCAGATGAGAATAGGAACCCAGATGTTCCAGATCAGTTCTCAATAAAGGTTGTCTCTGGCACAGATCCAGCAGGTATAAATGTTACAGTTAGGGAGACTGGTGATAGAACTGGTAAGTTCACAGTAGATATAATACTGACAAGTGATGTAAGTTCTGGCAATAGGCTACAGGTTAGTGAGGGTGATGAGATAACTGCTATATACACAGATGAGACACTGCCAGGTGTACAGACCATAAATATGCAGTTGGTGAACAGGGAGAATACAACTGGTCTAAGGACTCTACAGACCAGGGATGTTGCAGCAACAGCAACTATAGGTGTGGCACTTGCACCAACTGAGCGCTTTGGTGTACAAGAGCCAAAGGTAGTAGATCAGACAGGGAATCCAACAACCCCATCAGTGAATGTACTTGTGAACATTGCAACAGAGATAAAGAATAATACTGCAAAGCCAATGAACTATGTGTATATAGTGCAGGTCAAGGATGCAAATGGTATAGTTGTTAGCATAGCAACAGTATCATCAACACTTGATCCTGCAAGGACAGCGAATGTATCTGCATCATGGCTACCAACTGCACCAGGGACATACACCATAGAGACATTTGTATGGTCTGAGTTAGGGAAGCCATCACCACTCTCACCAGTGCAGAGGATAACAGCAACTGTAGCATAAACATGCAAGCCCAATACAAACTCCCCTTCCTTTCTTTTAGTTGTTTTTTATAATAGTAGCAAGTATTATGGTAGCGTATGCTCAACAGCAACAACAGTCATCCTCCTCACCATTACTAACACTTAACCTCAACAGATCAATCTTCTTGCAAGGGGATATGCTCTTGGTATATGGTAAAGGGATACCTCAAGACTCCCTTATCGTTGAGGTTATAAACCCTGCTGGAAGGTTGGTGCATAGAGCACAGGTTGATGTTGATGTTGATGGCACATACAGCAGGGTAATCCTTACATTCCCAAAGCCTGATGATGTTAACTTTATGCAGGGAACATATACTATAGCAGCAAGGTCAGCGGTAAGGCAGGATCTTGTGCAGAGCAGGTTATTTGTATTCCAAGCACAAGCACAGGAGCAGCAGCAACAGCAGCAACAGCAACCAATAGCAGAGCCTGTGCAGGATGGTCTTGGG
>BEHG01000122.1 GCA_002898655.1 archaeon HR04 | reverse complement strand
ACTCGATGAAAAGAGGATAGAAAGTTGGATTTGAGATTGATGAAATGTATGTTGAGTTTGCTGTTGCAATAGCCAACTCGATGAAAAGAGGATAGAAAGCTTTCTTCCTCTTCTTCTCATCTTTATACATAAGACCACGTTGCGTTGCAATAGCCAACTCGATGAAAAGAGGATAGAAAGCTTTCTTCCTCTTCTTCTCATCTTTATACATAAGACCACGTTGCGTTGCAATAGCCAACTCGATGAAAAGAGGATAGAAAGCTTTCTTCCTCTTCTTCTCATCTTTATACATAAGACCACGTTGCGTTGCAATAGCCAACTCGATGAAAAGAGGATGGAAAGCTAGTGATATGAACTATGAGGGGTAGGGGTCTTGAACTAAAGTTGCAATAGCCAACTCGATGAAAAGAGGATGGAAAGGCTAAACCCTCTACTATTATCAACACATTACCATGACCTACGTTGCAATAGCCAACTCGATGAAAAGAGGATGGAAAGAAGGTAAGAGGTGTTGCTAAGGTTAGCTGCTTGACTCCTGTTGTGTTGCAATAGCCAACTCGATGAAAAGAGGATGGAAAGCAACTTCATGTGTGTCATGGAATTCTTGCCAATAGTATTTACCGTTGCAATAGCCAACTCGATGAAAAGAGGATGGAAAGGCCAAACTGCCCTTGAATTGCTCTGCATATCGCTTTATGTTGCAATAGCCAACTCGATGAAAAGAGGATAGAAAGCTTACTGGTACTGTTGTTGCTGCTGTAACATCTGTCGCAAGTAAGTTGCAATAGCCAACTCGATGAAAAGAGGCTAAGTTAACTATTGCTGGATGCTCCTAGCACCTTTAGCATCACCAACAGTAATAGCATCGATGCTATTGATAGTGTAACTGAGAATGTAATCACGCCTAGAACTGATGATTCATAGAGCATGCCCATAATTATACTGCCAGAGAACCATGCTATGCCATAAATTCCATTGAATAGACCGTATGCAGTTGCAAGCCTTGCTCTATCAACCATCGTTGCTATAGATGCACGCATTATCGTCTCTTGCATACCCATTACAATACCCCAGAGCACAACACCTGCTACTATAAATGTAGGGTTTGTTGAGAATACCAATGGTGCTATAGGTAGTGTACTCAATGGTACAATGATGAGTACTAGAAGCCCCTTTCTATCAAATAGATGCCCTACTATGATTGCTATAAGTGCATCTACACCCATTGCAAGAGCAAAGAGGAGAGGTATGTAAACATCATCCATAGATGAGGTGAACTTGATATGGTATGATATGATCTGAAAGTGTGCATACCCTGCTACACTGATGGATACAAATGCAAGGTAGAGCCAGAGTAACCTGGGTAGAGAGCCTATAGATGCTCTAGCATGGATGCTGATATAAGCATATCTATCTAGAAGTACAGCATACCTCCTTGCATACATAAGCAATGGTAATGTTGCAGTTGCAGGTATGAAGAGGTAAAGGAATGCATCGTTATACCCTTTATAGTTCATCACAACTGCTACAATCAACGGTCCAACTACTGCACCTATCTGGTCCATAGCCTCATGTATACCAAAGCCCTTGCCTCTTCCAATTGATGATGCTGTATTAGCGATTATAACATCCCTTGAAGGTGTACGTATAGCCTTGCCTAACCTCTCAAGTATTATAAGGGTAGATGCAACATCAAGCCTGTTAGCAAATGCTAGTGCTGGAAGGGATAGTATCATTGCATAGCCAGTTATGATTAGAGCCCAGTGTTTCCTACTCTTATCTGCTGCATACCCAAACAGTATCCTTGAGCCATACGAGGCTATCTCTCCTACCCCTGCAACTAGCCCTACCAGAGTTGCACTTGCCCCAAGGATGAGCAGGTAAGGTCCAATTATGCTCCTAGCACCCTCATAGACCATATCTGCAGCAAGGCTAACGAGCCCAAGCAGGAGTATCAGCCTTAATGCTTTGTTCCCTGAGGCATGCATCACTTCTCATACACTGCTTCTACATACCTTAAATTAAATGTAGAAGTATCTTTATAAAGGATAGGGTCCTTAACTAACTATTATTAATTAATTAAACTTAATCTTTCTCCAATTGCTATTTAGAATTATTAAAGTGGTGAGCAACGTTTAATATACTGAAGCAGAGCAGGTAAGTAAGTAAACAGGCTATGGCATCAGCCTAGGCATCTAGTATTAGTGCCTGAACCGCCCCCAGTGGCTGATGATGCCTACCGTATTGGTGATGATGGTGGCAAAGGCATGTTGGGGGATGATGTAGAGTGGTAGATCTGTACAGTAGTGCTCTAGTAGCCTCAGCCATAGTTGTATCTGGTATTGTAAGTTCAAGGGCAAAGATATCCTCATCCATAATAGAGGTTATGCTAGGGATTATCCTTGCAAATGTACTCCTCCTAAAGATTGAGGGGTGGCTTGACTTCATTGCAACGTTTGGTGGCTTAACTCTTACATTCCTTGCTGGCGTTGAGGTTGAGAGCAGGTTGCTGAGGAGCAAGGCAAAGGTAAGTAGTGTGATAGGCACACTGGCATTCCTAGTACCATTGATTGGCGAGTTGTCATTCCTCACACTCTACACAGATTGGAGTTGGAATGCAAAGCTAGCAGCAAGCCTAGCATTAACAACAACATCAATAGCAGTTGTATATGCTGTACTCACTGAGTATGGCATAATGCGCACACAATTTGCAAAGACCATAGTAGCCATAACATTTGTTAACGATATCCTAACTATAGTTGGGATAAGCCTTATAGAGCCAGCATTCAATATAACTACTATAGCATTCCTGCTAACACTTGCTATCCTAGCATTCATAGTGCCAAGGTTAACCAATCTGTTGATAGCAAGGTATGGGGAGAAGGTTGTTGAGGTAGAGTTGAGGTTCATATTTGCAATGCTCTTACTCATATCATTCTTTGCTGATGAGGCAGGGATGCATGCTGTATTCGGTGCCTTCATGCTAGGCTTGATATTTGCTAATACACTACAGAAGCATGATAGAGTGCTTGCTAAGATGAAGACAGTAACATTCACACTACTCTCTCCAGCATTCTTCATAAGGGCAGGGATGCTTATATCTATTAATGCAGTGACACAGAACATACTCATA
>BEHG01000121.1 GCA_002898655.1 archaeon HR04 | reverse complement strand
TGCTAGTTAGGAGAGAATTAATGAATGGTGAATGAAACTATTCCATTCTTCACCCTAACATAACCTATGCTACCTTGCCTATAATATTTAGAGTATATACTATCCCAATTTAAAGATTAATTATTATCCTTATACTACCTTACATTAATCGTTACATTCTTCATCAGATATAGGAATTGCGTTTAACTTCTCTCTACGTATACTCTGAAAGAATTCAGGGATCTCTACGTATGGATCTATTCCATTTCTAATTTTGAACTGCCATACCCGCAATGATAATAAGAGGTCTTCCCTTAACCGCAGCTCAGAATCATGCGATAATCTCTTTAAGAGTTCTTCTAATCTAGTATCGCTTTTACCATTCATTAAAGAATAGAAATATGGCATCTGTAAGGTGCCACAATAAGGGCATGTATCAACGAACCCATCAGCTGGTTTCAGTACTATAAAGTCAAAGCATCTAAGACATCTCTGTACCTTAAATGAGAGTCCTGCAGGATCATCAGAATCCACATGAAAATCTGTAACCATAATAATCACTCTCATAAGATATATAAATGTTTATCTGGCCCGTGCTAGCGCTTGTGATTCTAGTGGATATGTTCCTGCACCATACCATCCTGTAACTGTTATAATGAGTCTATCATCGTAGTTGATTGTCTTGTTGGGACAATGGTACGCATATGTACCTGTAGAAGGGACAAAGAAACTTCCCACACATATCCAACCTTGAGTCGCATTCTCAACTTTAACGTTAAGGAATGACCAGTTTACATAGAAACAACCAGGCCATATGCCTACGGAGATTCTACTTGGAAATGTATGTGTCATAGTGAATAAATAACCAGTAGTAGGTGGAGTTGGTATAGTACCACTTATGCTCCATCTCTGAAGGCTGCCATTACATCCTGTATTCTGATCGCTATCACTGAAATTAGTTACTTGGACTCCTACTTGATCCACTGGCTTGATAATAAGTTTACCTACATCTTTTTCGGCATAAATCGTATGAATTGGAAGAAATGATCCTTGTATCACGGAATAAATGAGTACTGCTATAGTTATATTTGTTAGGTAACGTTCATAGCGCTTCATCTCAAAAGATATCATCTCGCTAGTTATTCTAATATTTTTATATCAACTTTTTTTACAAACTAATCAAGTATTCCATATTAGGATAGAGGAGCAGGCAAGGAAGGTGTATCGCAGCTAATTAATATAGACGAAAGGAAGGATAAGATAGTAACTACTACTGCAGCAAGATAACAAACTACAGCAATAACAATAATGATAACAAACCCATTTCCTTTTCCTTCCTTACTTACTTCTTTACCTCTTCGTTACCTTCTATTTCCTTTTTCTACCTTGTATGCATGATCTTGAACTCTGAAAGCTCTCCCTTTGCTGTAACAAGCTATATACCTCTACTCTTTGCCTCTTCTACAGCATCTAGAGTAATCTGCATAGCATATATTGCCTTTATAACCTTAGATATTGAGGATATACCTCTTGCATAACTTTGCTATATCCTTATTAACATGCTTAACAAGATTTGAACTTGCTCTAGTCTTAACCTCTCCTATTATGCATGCATCTGTATCTACACCATAGATATCTCTATATCTGGGAGTTCTAATCTTGTTATATCTATTGTTAATCCCTTCCTCTTTAGCATATAGGATATCACGTCTCTAGCCTCCTCTCCAAGTGTTAGAGAGGTTCTATCCATGTATGCTTCAATACGCCTTAACCTATTATCTATACACTTGAACTCCTCATCATGCCTCCTAAACCCTTCAATCATATCCTGCCTTAACTTATTGCTCTCTCCCTTAGCCTATTTGCTTCCTCTCTCAGATCCTTATCCCCTCCTCAACCTTAGCAATCCTATCCAGCATCTCCTTGTAGCCTATTGCCCCTGCTACAGCATATCTGAACTCTTTATCCTGTTCAAGCATATCCAAGAGCCTCTTCAACTCTTCCTCCTGTTGCATAAGTAGGATTGTGCTTAATTAGTATGTAAAGATACAATTGGATATACTCTATCTATCAAACACCCTTGCCAGTTCTACGCATAAGATGTATATTAAGATGAATATTCTAGCAGTAGGAGAGTAGAGATTAGAACCTTAGAACAGGTTATAAGAATAGTATAGTTATGCGAGTAATCTATATACCTTGACTGATAGCCTTCTTTATTCCTACCTTCTTTTCTCTCCTCTCCTTCTCCCTCTCCTACTTCTTTCCTAGAATTAACTATAAGTATTAGTTCCTTCTATATCATTCTTAGCATTTTAGACCTTGTTCAGTTATGAAATCTATACAGATTGGAATAAAACTATAAATCTCCTCACCTCTACCATTCATACGGTTTAATCGTTTAGGATTTGGAACAAGGTTTTGGCGCCCTGGCCGGGATTTGAACCCGGGCCGCGGGTGTGACAGACCCGCATACTAGACCAGGTTTTACGGCTTCAGCCTCTATACTACCAGGGCGCAGATGGATGCATGTATCTCCTATCGTTGATATCCCTACTTTCTAGCCTATTACCCTCTCATAACTCTTCCTCATACCCCTTTAAAATTTTTAATCTAATGGATAAGATTAAAATCTAGTCTAGAGGTTGATTGCTAGCGAGAGGGCCCGTAGCTCAGCTAGGTAGAGCATCGGATGCAAGGTGAGACTTTTAACCTGCTGAGATACCAAGAGAAGATGGATAGGATGAATAGAAGGAAGGGAAGGTAAGAAGGAAGATATCCGAGGGTCGCGGGATCGAAGCCCGCCGGGCCCGCATAACCACTACCCTATCCTACCCTACCCTACCCTACTGCTTAACTATCATGCTATCCAAGTAGCAAATGCCAATGGTTCAACCTTAACTACAACGTTATCCTTGCTAGAGTCTATGAGTCTCTTACTCAACTGCTTATCTGCTGAGCCTAGGTATTTGATAACCTGCTCTACCATGATCTTCCTTGCAAGTTCAGCATCATCTAGAACCAAGGCATTGCCCTTACCCCTAACCCCTCTAGGCCTACCATCAACAACCTCATCTACAAGGAAGTAAACCTTACCATTGACTCTCAGTAGTCTAGCCTTCTTGCTTGTCCTATGGGTCTCAAGGTAGAATACCCCATCTTTATATATGAACCAAAGAGGGTGCACTATAGGGTAAAGGTCTCTATCCATAACTGCAAG
>BEHG01000120.1 GCA_002898655.1 archaeon HR04 | reverse complement strand
CCAGATCTTCACAGGGATCTGAGGCTCTACCATATGAGGTTGAAGGATGCTGATAAAGGAAAGAACTACCTTAATGCAAACAAGAAGGATATACTTGAATTGATAGCAGAGTTAGAGGCAAAGGTGGATGAGAAGGTTAGGAAGAGTATAGCCTAACCAACTCTACCATATATCCAACTCTATATTATATATTAAGCCATATCCCAGTTCACACATGGCCATAGAGAGGATAACTGTTCTAGGCTCTGGCATAATGGGTCATGGCATAGCGCAGATCTCAGCGATGGCTGGTTACAAGGTTGTTATGCGTGATATAGAGCAGCAGTTCCTTGATAAGGCGATGGAGAGGATAAGATGGAGTCTAAGCAAACTTGTGGAGAAGGGCAGGATATCAGGTGATGAGATGAATAGCATACTAGAGAGGATAAGAGTAACTGTTGATATGGAAGAGGCTGTCAAGAACGCTGATCTCATCATAGAGGCTATACCAGAGGATATGAGGCTTAAGAAGGAGACATTTGAGAAGATAGATAGTATTGCCCCATCCCATACAATATTTGCATCAAATACAAGTACATTGCCTATAACAGAGATGGCAGGTGCAACGAAGAGGGAGGATAGGTTCATAGGAATACACTTCTTCAACCCTCCCCAACTTATGCAACTCGTTGAGGTTATACCAGGAGCAAGGACATCTAAGGGCACTCTAGATATAGCAATAAACTATGTTAAGAGCCTAAGGAAGGAGCCCATACTCTGCAGGAAGGATGTTGCTGGGTTCATAGTGAACAGGATATTCATACCACTAGTGCATGAGGCTGCATGGGAACTCAAGGAAGGTAAGGCAGGGATGAGGGAGATAGATGCAGCATTCAAGTTCAAGCTTGGCTTCCCCATGGGTATATTTGAGTTGGCTGACTATACTGGCATAGATGTTGTGTACAAGGCAACGAAGGAGATGTATGCTAGGGATAAGAAGGTTGTGAACCCATGCCCAATCGTTGAGGATCTTTACAGCAAAGGAGACTATGGGCAGAAGTCTGGTAGAGGCTTCTATGAGTACAAGCAGGGTTCATATGCAAGGATAGAGTTGAGTATGGATGAGGCTGAGCGTTATGATCCTGTAAGGCTTCTAGCAGTTGCAGTAAATAATGCATCATGGCTTATAAGCAATGATGTTGCAGGCAAGGATGATGTTGAGAAGGCCCTTATGCTTGGCATGGGACTCAAGGAGGGTATATTCAGGTTAGCAGAGCGTACAGGTTATGCAAGGATTGTAGATACACTGAAGGGGTTGAGGGATAGTAGTAGGAATGACTTTTATGAGCCAGATGCATTACTGCTGAACCTTGTTAAGGGCTAGCAAAGCCTACACCCTCCATTTTATTGATAAGGGAAAAGGATTTGATGATGTGTATAGCAATCATACTGTGAGGTTCAAGGATAGAGTACATGCAGGATCGCTCCTATGCAGAGAACTTGCATACTTGAAGGGTAAAGATGCACTCATACTTGCAATAGCAAGGGGTGGTGTTATCGTTGGTAGTGCGATTGCAGAATGTATAGATGCTACGCTTGATGTTATAGTGCCTAGGAAGATAGGCTCACCATACAACCCTGAACTTGCTCTAGGTGCAGTCATGCATGATGGCAAGTGCTACATAAACGAGCATATAGCAAGGATGCTCAGTGTTGAGCAGGGTTACATACAGAGTGTTAAGGAGGAGAGGATGAAGGAGAGTGTAAGGATGCTCATGCTCTATAGAGGAAGCACTCACTACAGCATTGAAGGTAGGCATGTGGTGCTGGTTGATGATGGTATAGCAACTGGTGCAACAGTACTCGTCAGCATAGCATGGTGCAGAGACCATAGACCAGCATCAATAACTCTTGCTGTTCCAGTCATGCCCAGAGATGTGTATGAGGTTATGAAGGGCAAGGTAGATAAGATAGTATCACTCCTCCTCCCTGTAGACTTTGGTGCAGTTGGGGAGTTCTATGAGGACTTTAGCCCAGTATCAGATGAGGATGTAATCAATGTGTTAAGCAAGGGCAGATAGATGGATGGATTGTAGTATAGTGTTGTGTAGCATGGTATGTGTAGTTGGTGAGCATTAAGCAGCATAACTATTTATTCTTTATAAAGTTAGAGGTTGGGAGGATGAAGGTTAGAGCATTTGCAATAGATATAGATGGTACACTGACAGAGAATGGTAGCAGGGTTCATCTCCAATCGCTCTCAATGCTTAGAGCATTGGAGCGTTCAGGTTATAGGGTGCTCTTCGTTACTGGGAGATCATCGATAGAGGCTTACATACTGGCTATGTTCCTTGGCACAACAAGGGTTGCTATAGGGGAGAATGGTGGAGTTATAACAACCTCTCCAACTGAGCATATGCTGCTTGTTGACAAGTGCTATAGCGAGAGGGCGTATGAACTGTTGAGGAGTAGAATAGCAGATGTTAGGTTGAAGCCAGTATTCCCAAGGATGACAGAAGTTGTTCTTGAACGTACATTCAGCATAGATGATGCGATGGATATAATAAGGAAGGAGGGGCTCCCAGTGGTTATAGTTGATAGCATGTATGCTTACCATATAAATCATGAGAGTATAAACAAGGCTGTAGGGTTAGGAGTAGCACTGGATAATCTAGGCATAAGGCTTGAGGAGTGCATTGCCATAGGTGATAGTGCAACTGATATACCACTCTTCCTCTCGTGCGGGTACAGTATAGCAATAGGGAATGCAGATGATGGGGTGAAGAGTATGGCAAAGGTAAGTGTTAAGGGCAAGAATGGTAATGGTTTGATCGAAGCATTACAGTATGTTGTAGATAACATGGTTGAGATGGTGGATGATTGTGATAGCAGTAGTAGCAATAGCAATAGTAATAGCAATAGCAATAAATGATATAGATGGGAGGAGGAGTAGTAGTAAGCAGTAGGGCAGGTTATCAAATATGACAATGAGAAAGGCTATAGATGAGGCAAGAGCACTGCTGGATGAGGCTATAAGCCATTATGGGTTGAAGGATGTAGCATATGATGTTGCAGAGCCCAAGGAGGAGCAGTACGGCGATCTATACTCCAACATAGCATTCCAGTTGAGCAAGATACTTAGGAAGAGCCCAAGCATGATAGCAGAGGAGATATGCGGATTATGTTCAGGATCTATTGCAAGGTGTAGGTTGATAAGAGCGATAGAGCCTCACAAGGCAGGGTACATAAACTTCAGGCTAGACATGCATGAACTTGCAAGGATTACGTTGGAGGAGGTTAAGAGTAAGGGTAGGATGTATGGC
>BEHG01000119.1 GCA_002898655.1 archaeon HR04 | reverse complement strand
CATGATGTACTCCCATTCAGCAGGATGGTTGAGGGGCATGTGATGATGATGGAGAATAAGATAATAGGCAAGTTGGTAACAACACCATCCAAACTCTAATCGCTCATCATTATTTTTATATATTATTTGAGGGGAGTAAAGACTAAATCATCTCCCACCCTGTTATATGCTATGAGCATAGCAGGTAGGCTGATAAGGACACTGCTCTTCGTGCCAGGTAACAACCCAAGGTTCATAGAGAAGGCAAAGACTCTAAGGGCAGATATAATATGCTTGGACCTTGAGGACTCTGTGCCAATGGATGAGAAGGATAGGGCAAGGGCAATGGTAAGGGATGCTATAAAGGCTAGGAAGGATTATGCATCTGAACTATACATTAGAGTGAACTCACCAGATTCAGGACTTATTGAGGATGATCTGAAAGTAGTTGATGAAGGGCTTGATGGTATAGTTATACCCAAGGTTAATGAGGCAAGGGAGGTTACAAAGGTAGAAGATGTGCTTGATGAACTTGAGAAGAAGCATGGTATAGGCAAGAAGGTAGAGATCATGCCATCTATAGAGAGTGCAAGGGGTGTTGTTAATGCATACAATATAGCATCCTCAAGTGATAGGGTCTCAGCCTTAGTATTTGGTGTATTCGACTTTATGCATGATATGGGGCTAGAGTATGCTGAGGATGCTATAGGCTTCAACTATGCTAGAGCAAAGATCCCTGTTGATGCTAGAGCAGCAGGTGTATATGCAATAGATGGTATATGGCAGGCAGTTGATGATGTGGATGGGCTAATAAGGGATGCTATGCTAGGGATGAGGCTAGGCTACAAGGGGAAGAGCATAATACACCCAAGGCAGATAGAGCCTGTGCACAGGGTCTTCGTGCCAAGCAAGGATGAGGTTGAGTGGGCAAGGAAGGTTGTAGTAGCGTTGGAGGAGGCTATGAAGCAAGGGCGAGGTGCTGTTAGGCTTGAAGGCAGGATGGTTGATGCTGTGCACTACAAGAGGGCAAAGGCACTGCTGGAGGCTATAGGTAGCATATACTGATCCATGGTGATGATGCATATGTTCACAGGTATAGTTAAGTGTATGGGCATAGTTGAGGATGTAAGGGTTAGTGAGAGTGAGGGTAGTGCAATGACCCTTACAGTAGATATCAAGGAGATCGCTGCTAGAGTTGGTATAGGGGATAGCATAGCGGTTAATGGTGTATGCTTGACAGTTGTTGCGCTAGAAGGTAGTAGAGCAAGATTCAACCTGGTAGGAGAGACTATTGCAAGAACCAATCTAGGCATGCTCAAGAGAGGAGATAGTGTTAACCTTGAGCCTAGCCTTAGGGTAGGGGATAGCATAGATGGGCACTTTGTTCTAGGGCATATAGATGGTACAGGCAGGATAGTTGAGAGGAGGGAGGAGAGGGATCAGGTGATTATGAGCATAGAGGTCCCTAATGCTCTGATGAGGTATATAGCAGTGAAGGGTTCTATTGCTGTTGATGGTGTAAGCCTTACAGTTGCTAGCGTCAAGGGCAACAGATTCTCTGTAGCATTGATACCACATACACTGCAGGTGACAACCCTAGGCATGAAGCGTGAGGGTGATACTGTTAATATTGAGGTTGATATGATTGCTAGGTACCTAGCAAACCTCCTAGAGCATACCAATATATTAGTAGATACAAAATAATTAGTAAGATTTATAATGCTACGTTCATGAGTTACAGGGGAAGGCATGAAGAGGGGGTTGAAGGGGAAGGGAGGGAGCAGGCTAGGATCAAGCCTTGAGGATGCTATAGATGCGTTAAGAGAGGGGAGGTTTGTACTACTCCATGATAGCAAGGATAGGGAGGACGAGGTTGATATGCTCATCCCTGCCCAATACGTTACCCCACAGAGTATTACTACAATGCGTAGAGATGCAGGGGGGTTGATATGCTTGGCATTAGGCCATGATGTTGCAAGCAGATTGGGCTTGCTCTACATGCACGATCTCCTCAATCTAGCATTGGATGGTAGGTTGAGGAGCATGGTATCAACATGCTCTCCCTATGGCGATAGGCCAGCATTCTCAATAACCATAAACCACAAGGATACATACACAGGGATAACAGATAGGGATAGAGCATTAACCATATCGAAGATGGCAAGTGTAGTAGCATCTGTGCTTAATGGAGAGGATGGGGTTGCAGAGTTCATATCCTCGTTCAGATCCCCAGGGCATGTACCACTGCTCATAGCAGCAAAGAACCTGCTCAAGGAGAGGAGGGGGCATACTGAGATGGCCATATATCTGGCAGAGAGAGCAGGGCTTCTTCCAGCAGTTGCTATATGTGAGATGCTTGACTCAACAACATACAACGCACTCCCATTTGAAAAGGCAGAGAGGTATGCTGAGAGGCATGGTCTCTGCATCCTTGATGCATCGATGCTTATGGATGATGCAGCGAAGATGGTGTAGATTGAATTGGGATGGATGGGTATGTCTAGCCATACCTCTAACGATAATGCTGCTACCAATACCATTAGGCTTGGGGTAGTAGTTGCTGAGTTCAATGGTGAGATAACCTCTAGCATGCTTGAGAGAGCATGCAATCATGCCAAAGAGTTGAATGCAGAGATAAGGTACATATGCTATGTCCCAGGCACGTTCGATATGCCATTGTTTGTAGCAGATCTCTTGAGCAAGGATGATGTAGATGCTGTAGTCACTCTAGGTGCTGTCATCAAGGGTGAGACCATGCATGATGAAATCGTAGCATTAAATGCATCAAGGCTTATAGCAGATCTAGCGCTTAGGTATGGCAAACCAGTTGCATTGGGCATATCTGGTCCTGGGATGAACTATGAGCAGGCAGTGGATAGGATAAATCCAGTATCTACAAGGGCAGTGAGTGCTGCTGTGAACATGGTAAAGAGGCTTAGGATGCTCAGGAGTAAGGGTAATGGCAAGGGAAAGGGCAAAGGCAAAGGCATAGACTCTAATAGGGAGGATGCAGGAACGATTGTGATAAGGTAAGGTAAGGCAGGAGGTGCAGGAAGGAAGGGAGATGATACAGATAACACTAATAAGGCTTGAGGGTTATGGACCATGGACAGCAACCCTTGGGAGTGATAGGGAGCATAGATTGCAGATACTCCAATCAAGACTATATAGTGATATGCAGGAGCAGTTCTCAAAGAGGAACGGTCTAGTATTCTTCAACAGGTTCGATGAGATGTTTGTTGTGAGCAATGGGATAAGCGTAGAGGAGCATAGGAGCATTCTAGATGCTATAACAACCTCATACGATCTTAACATAAGCATGAGGATAGGCATTGCAGA
>BEHG01000118.1 GCA_002898655.1 archaeon HR04 | reverse complement strand
GATCTTATATTCCCACACCATGAGAATGAGATTGCTCAATCTGAATCCTTAACATGCAAAGAGTTCTCGAAGCATTGGGTTCATGTTGGTATGGTTAATGTTAAGGGGGAGAAGATGGCAAAGTCCCTCAAGAATATAGAGCCAGTACACTCTGCACTAAGCAGGTGGGGTGCAAATACAATAAGGTTATACTGCCTATCAGCACACTATAGGAAGCCCCTAGAGTATGATGAGATGCTCCTCAAGCAGGCACTTGCTGTATGGAGGGATGTAGAGAATGCGTTGTATGAGTTGGAGCATGCCATGAAGATACCTGCTAGAGAAGGGGGAGGAGGAAGGGCGGTTGTAGAGTTGAAGGGTATTGTTGATGAATCCTTTAAGGTATTCATGGATAGAATGGATGATGATCTTGATACACCTAATGCAATAGCATCCCTCCTTACATCCATAAAGGCAGTTAATAGGTATGCTGGGGAGGATATGCTTGATGTTAACGTTGCTGAGACGATTATGCCAAGGCTCAATGATATGCTCTTCATCCTAGGCCTCAAGAGGGCTGAGGTGAGCAGTGAGGAGAGGGCAAGGATAGAGGAGATGGTGAAGAGGAGGAGCATGTTGAGGGCAGAGAAGCGTTACAGGGAGGCAGATGAGATAAGGGAGATGCTTAGGGCAGAGGGGATAGAGTTGGTTGATCATAAAGATAGGACTATATGGAAGAAATTAAGCTGATCTTCTTAGAAGCATGTAAACCTTTAATATCGGTTTAACTATTTATATCTTATGATGCTAGCAATTGAGATTTTAAATAGATATAGGGATTATGTAATGCTCAACAAGAACATCTTTATAGCAGGAGTATGTGCATTCATAGCAAGTGCTCTTATTGCAGAGGCATACTATACAATGGATAGGAGTGCTGCTATCAACTCAACTATGAGCGTTGCTGTAGAGTATGGCATATACATACCGCTATTCGCATATCTCTACTACAAGGATAATAAAGGAAGGTATAGGGATGAATACTCTAATATAGTGTGGAGCAGGGTTCTCATGGATGCAAGGAAGTTGATAGCAACGCTATCAAGCGCAGAGATGGTGTATGCTGTTGTTAGAGGATATATGCACTACCACTCTCTTACCATGGGCATGCAACCTTATCAAGCAGCAGTGCTCTCATCTATAGTAGCATCAGTGCTCTTCTACACTGTAGTGAATATAGGGGCGAGGGTATCAAGACTATTCAATTAGCCATGATATTTTTACAAGATGAGCGCTCTGCTTTGACTGTAATATTATAAAGCAGCTCCATACAATAATCAGCATGGACCCACTTGGAATAGGAGGGTTACTAACATCTCAGATAGCCATAGGAGGGATAATAGGCTTCTTCATAGGCTTTGCAATAAAGAAGATAACCAAGGTAGCATTATTCATACTAGGTGTATTCTTCATAGCACTACTCTACCTTGAGTACAATGGATATATAGTAATAAACTATGCAAAGTTCGAGGAAGCGTTTGGTAAGATAGGGAGTAGTATAGCAGGGCAGTTGGCAGTTCCAGCAACCCCGATACTAACAAACATACCCCTGCTTGGAGGGTTTGGTATAGGATTCATAATAGGGTTGAAGAAGGGTTAAGCATATAAACGATATCATAAAGAAAGTTAAGCATCTAATCACTATTACCTGCTCTTACCATCATCACTCTATTGGATGGATTACCTTATCTCTATGAGTTTTGCTTCTACCATCTCGTTTATCAGACCTTCCAGTGCTGGCTTGAGTTGGGCAGTATCCTCTCCACTACTACTTGCTATTACATCAACCAACTCCTTGAATGATATGCCATTACATACATCCCATATCATTATAACCACTTCATTAACAGAATATGCTACCTTATCATCATTGACCAGAAGAAGAGAACCATCCTCAGCCCTTGCTATATTGCCCTTCTTGTAGAGTTTCTCTAACTCCATCAGTAAATGCGTCATCATTTATTATTTAAATGTTTGTTTTCGTTTAGAGTAGAAAGATTTTTTATACCCTTTGGCAAGTAACAAGCCATGTCTGTAGAGCAGAAGGGCGAGGATATAAAGGGTGAGAAGTGGGGTATAGCCCATATATACAGTAGTTTCAACAACACGATAGTGCATATAACAGATCTTAGTGGAGCAGAGACGATAGCGATAAGCTCTGGAGGGAGGCATGTAACTGCAGATAGGTATGAGTCCTCACCATATGCAGCAATGAAGTCAGCAATGGCAGTTGCAGAGATAGCAAAGAGTAGAGGGATAACTGGTCTACATATAAAGGTTAGAGCAGTTGGTGGTGTAGGACCAAGGATCCCTGGACCTGGGGCTCAAGCAGCTATAAGGACGCTAGCAAGGGCAGGGTTCAAGATAGGCAGGATAGAGGATGTTACACCAATACCACATGACTCAACTAGGAAGCCTGGAGGAAGGAGAGGTAGAAGGGTCTAACCTATCATTATAAACCTTATCTTCTCCTCATCCTTGCTTATATACAAATCTCCTAACTATTATAAATGAGATGGATGCAACCAAAGCACCAGTTATGTACGGTAGTACAGCTCTAATGTACTGCTCCCCTTGCTCCTGTGCTTCTCTCTGTAACTTAGGCTCTCCTGCTGGCTCACTTGTTATACCTACCATCTCTCTTGACTTTGCACTTGCCTGCTCTTGTCCTTGCTCCTGCCTAACCGTATAGCCCATGCTCTCTTCTCCCTCTCCCTCTCCCTCTACCTTTCCCTTTCCACCTACACCCCCCTCTCCCCCTCCTTCACCTGTTCCTGCTAACCCCTCTCCTCTCTCTCCTTGCATCCCTGTGGATAACATGTTAAGTATAAGTACTGTTGCAATTGCAAGGGCTGGTGCAAAGCCCCATACTATGAATACGCTCTTCATACTCATAATTCAACACCCAAAGATATAATGCTATAGATTAGAACACTAGAACGGTCTCCTCCTCCATAACCTTATAGTCTCAAACCAGAACGCTATACTTGCAATTGTTGCAAAGATAAGTGCATGTATGTTGAGTGAAGAGTAGTTTACAATAAGATAAGTTATTAGAAGGGTTGTGAAGAAGATTGCAAAGAATGTTAGTCTAGGTATGGTATAGCCTAGGATGCTAACGAATGACTCTAATATACTTATCTCAGCCTTCTTTACTATGTAGTATCTGCCATACTCATCCTTTGCTATAAGGCTTATACCCATGAGTTTATCTAGATGGTAGCTTGCTACGCTTGGGCTTGAGAAGTTAAGATCCCTCTGTATCTCCCTTACACCTACTGGCTCATCCCTCTTGAGTAGATAG
>BEHG01000117.1 GCA_002898655.1 archaeon HR04 | reverse complement strand
CAGGTGGTTAAGGGTAGAAGGGTTGTTGTTACACCCCATGCTGGAGAGTTCAAGAGACTCTTTGGTTATGATGCTGGTGCAAGTGAGCAGGAGAGGGTCATGAATGTTATGAAGGAGGCAAGGCAGTATAACATAACGGTGCTACTGAAGGGATGGGTTGATGTTATCTCAAATGGCTTCAAGGTTGCTATCAATAGGATACATACATGTGCGATGACTGTAGGAGGTACAGGGGATATACTCTCAGGGCTCCTGGCAGGCTTGCTTGCCAAGGGCATGGAGCCATTCGATGCTGCTGTATCTTCTGCATACATAAATGGTTCTGCTGGTATAAATGCTTACAATAGGCTTGGTCTACATATCATGCCAACTGATATGGTAGATGAGATAGCATATGTTATGAAGAGATATGATAAAATAACCTAGTCACAATATCACTAATAGAAGTTATAATTATCATATTGGGGTAATAAAGCACCTCATTTCCTATATATTTGATCATAAGATCAAGATAACTTTCTTACTAATATATTTAAGCATTATGGTACAAAAATCTTATATAACCTGTATAGGTATAGTGATGTGATGAACAAAGCAGTGTTAGGCGCAATTGTAGCAGCAGTAGCGGTCTTTGGCTTCCTAATAGCACCAATAAACCTTCAGAATGTTGATGCTGCAAGATTAAAGCGTTCAATAGAGACGAAGCAGTTGACATCAGACTTTGAGGCTTTTGGTGTTGGACATGAGCAGCATCAGATAGCGGTTGTGCTACCACCACAGGATAACGTTCTCTATTCTGGCAGGTTAACATTCAAGGCAGACAAGTCAGTTGATGTTGCTATAGTACATCCAAAGGGTACATTCCCTGGAGCAGTACCATATAAAGGACAGGGACAACTTGAAGGGTTCGAAGGGGATCTTGAGGTATACTTTAATGTTGGTAGTGAAGGGAGTTGGGCATTCAACAATGCTGTTGCTGTAGCACTACACAATGCAAAGGGTGAGCAGTTCAATGCTACAGTAACAGTGTACTATCAGGCTAGAGCAGTAACTGGAGAATTACCTCAGCCTCAGGTAGAGATGCCTAGAACAATTGTTGTTAGCGAGTTTGTACCATGGTTTGTACCATCAGCGCTCCAGATACAGCCTGGGACATCTGTGCAGTGGGATGCTAGTGAGGCTGCATCAGTGCACACAATAACTGTAGTAACAAGGATAACAGATCTCCAGTTGAACATGGATAAGGAGTTCACAGCAAAGACACTAGCAATACTCAACCCAGGGGATAGATCACAGGTATGGAAGCCAGATGCTGGTGTGTATGTGTATGTTTGTGCAATCCATCCATATATGGTTGGTGTTATCTCAGTTGGTGTACCATACAATGCCATAACAGGGGATAGCGATCCAGCAAATGATATAACAACGCAAAAGTTCGCATCTTGGATATGGGGTCCAGGTCCATGGGAGAGACCTGATAGCATACAGCCAAAACCAACCACACCAGGAGTTGGTGAGGTATGGGTCGATGCACAGTTCGATAGCATGAAGGATAAGTATCTTGGTACTATGCTCGGCAAGTTTGCAAAGCCATGGCCAGGAAGCATCAACGTTATAGATGCAAATACATGGGAGAGGAAGGCAAGGATAGGGCAAGGGCTCAACAACCCACACAACCTCTGGGAGTCAGCAGATGGCAAGTTTGTTGTGCAGACCAACTGGCATGATAACTACCTTACAGTTATAGATGCTGAGAAGCATGAGATATTCAAGAACTACATCACAACTGGCATGGATCCAGCACATGTAGCAGTTACACCAGATAACAAATGGGTTGTAACAGGGATAAATGCTGGATCTGAGTTCCAGGTATTCGATGCTAGCAAGATGTTCGATCCAAATGTGAAGGCAGAGGATATAAAGCCAGAGTTCTCTATAAGGGCTAGTGTTCCTCTTGCTGGTCCACATGGTTTCTGGCTAACTCCAGATGGATTGATAGCAGGACCATACCATATGGCCAATCATATAGCAGTACTCTCTCTGAATGAGAGGAAGGAGATGCACAGACCAATAAACCCTGCTCAACTTGATGACCCAGCAGCCCCAGGAAAGAAGTTAGGAGTAGGTATACCAATAGCATCATACATTGGGCCAGAGATTAATGGGCATAGGTACTGGGTAACAGCATTCGTTATGCTTGAGCAGGATAGGCTACTCCAAGGAAGGCTCCTCATCTATGATATAGGTGAGAAGGTTGGAGGTCCATCAAATCCAACACTCGTGAAGGTTCTCAAGGTTAATGGAACACCAATACAGAGCCCAATAACCCCAGATGGTAGATATGTTGTTAGTGCAAACTCTGGAGGACTATTCGTTATAGATGATGAGAAGCATGCAAAAGCAGCAATAACGGTTGTGAAGTTGGATTATGAGGATCCAAGCAAGATAGATGTTGCATTAGTAATACCAGGATATTCAGGTACACATGGGGTCTCATATGGCTACAAGCAAGGTGGAGGTCTCTACGCATATGTGACAGCAAAGTTTGCACCAGTGCTCAGAGTAATAGATGTTGAGAAGATAGAAGAGGCAATAGAGAAGAACGATCCCATGATAGCAGTTGCTGGTGATGTTGATCTAGGCGATTCATGGGGAGGAATGGGTGTAATAGCAATACCAAATGCAAACTGGTACCCAACGTTGGATGAGAACCCAGCAAAGGGTAGATTCCAGTAAGTAGGATAATCCATATATTTTTCTTTTTAACCTATTAGAAGATTTAAATACTCTATGCACAATCAGTCAGTTGATGCAACCATATCCATTCTTACTTATCATTGTGATGCTCATCTCCATATCTACAGTAGATGCTTATGCTGAGAGTAGGTACAGCATCAATTTACTTAAGATAATAACAGGCTACAATGATTCCGATGGTATGTTCAACACTCCATATGGCGCTGTGATAGATAAGCAGGGGAGGCTTATAGTTACAGATAACCTTAACAACAGGATCCAGGTATTCGATGCCAACGGTAACTTCCTCTTCAAGTTTGGTATGCCAGGGTATGATCCTGGAGGGTTTACACACCCATCGGGGGTTAGTGTGAACAGTAAAGGTGATATCATCGTTGCTGATCTACACAACTACAGAGTGCAGGTGTTTGATGGCAAAGGCATGTATAAGTTCCAGTTTGGTAAAGCAAGTTCCTATGATGGGCAGTTCACATACCCAATAAGTGTTGCTGTTGATAGCAAGGATAGGATCATAGTTGTTGATACATACATGCATAGAGTACAGGTATTCGATGCCAACGGTAACTTCCTCTTCAAGTTTGGAAAGGAAGGATCAGGAGATGGCGAGTTCA
>BEHG01000116.1 GCA_002898655.1 archaeon HR04 | reverse complement strand
ATCCTCTTAACATCCATCACTATAACCTGCCTTGGTATGTTTATGTTGAGCATCTTCTCATCTGGCTGATTGAATCTTAGTACATGAATGAGCATGCTACTACTACTACTGTTGTTACTGCTATTACTATGGTTGGAGTAAGGGAATGAAGATGATGGTGATAACGATGATGGTCTCATCCTTGTCCTTGCTCTTACTCCTATCCTGTTTGTAGGTATCCTCCTCTTCTCTATAACAACCTCTGGCTCGAAGAGCACATCAAACGTATAGATGTAGGAGTTGCTCCATATAGAGAATGAGTACTCAACCCTGTAGTATGGTATAGATAGCCTAGGAGTGCTTAGACTGCTTGAGGAGTGTAGAGCCTCCTCAGCATCATAGAACCTATTATGGAACTCATCTATAAATGGTATCTTTGCATAAACTGTTCTCCTCACCCCCTTCCTCTCCATTA
Source organism: archaeon HR04 (assembly GCA_002898655.1). Classification (GTDB taxonomy): domain Archaea; phylum Thermoproteota; class Nitrososphaeria; order Nitrososphaerales; family Nitrosocaldaceae; genus Nitrosocaldus. Next base: position 2,936 of record BEHG01000116.1, on the reverse strand, counting down.
TGCTTGAATACTTTGCAAACTCCTGCTCTGGCAATATTGAAGGACCATATCTATGGTCATCGCATAGCATTATCCTCCTATTTACTATCAACCTGTTACCGTTGAGGGTATTCAAGAGTCTAACTATATTCTCTATGAACTGCTGCTCATTACACTCATATACTACCAAGTCTGAGCACCTCTCTTATCCTGCCTATTGTATAATCGCTAGCATACATGCTTATAACAGGGTCTCTAGGGTATGCATCACCTATCTCCTCAGATACACTTACACACTCACTACCCTTTATGAAGAGCATCTTCCTCCAGAACCTACCATCGCTAACCACCAATGCATCCTTCTCCATCGCAAACCCTAGCTCTAGTAGGCATGATGTAACCTTCTCTAGGGGTATCAGTACCGCAACTGACTTTGCCCTCAGCTCAACCATCGTATAGTATTAGATGCATACAAAATATAAATTTGCCCTTAGTAGTATAGATTGCAGTGCTACAATTAATAAGGGATTGGTTAGTTGGTAAACCTATCATATTAGGATGATGTATGGGTGGATGGTAGATGGAGGGAAGGCATATGATGTTATGCAAGGTAGCAGTTATGTATGGTAGGGAACTGGCAAGGTATGGGTTTGCAGATGCACATCCATTTGGGAGTGATAGGCTAGATGCATTCTGGTCAAGGTTCACATCAACCATGTTAAGCAATAGCAACAATAGTAGTAGTAGTGGCAACATTAACGCTAATTCTGATATTAACATTAACACTAGCAGGAGTAGTAACAGTAGTAGTAGCAACAACAATACGCCTCCTAGTAATAATAACAGTATAAGTAACTATTACAACTCATCCATAATCGTAGAGAAGCCCTTGCTCATTGATGAGCAGATACTCCTTGAGTTCCATACAAGGGAGTATGTTGAGTTTGTGAAGAGGGCATCACAGTTTGGTATAGGCTACCTTGATTACGGTGATACCCCTGCATACAAGGGTATATTTGAGGCAGCATGCTACGTTGTTGGCACTACTGTAAGAGCACTGGATATGGTACTTGCTGGAAGGGTAGATCATGCATTCAACCCTATAGGGGGGTTGCATCATGCTAGAAGGGGCTCTGCTGGTGGCTTCTGTGTATTCAACGATATAGGTGTAGCAGTGATGCTTGCAAGGAAGGTCTATGGGCTCAAGAGGATAGCCTATGTTGATATAGATGCCCACCATGGAGATGGGGTGTACTATGAGTTTGATGATGACCCACTGCTCTTCATTGCAGATATACATGAGGATGGTAGATACCTCTACCCTGGGACTGGGTTCGAGTATGAGGATGGCAAGGGCGAAGCAAAGGGCACCAAACTGAATATACCGCTCAAACCATACTCAACGAGCAAGGAGTTCATAGATGCGTTCAGGAGGGTTGAGAGGTTTGTAGAGGATGCGAGACCAGAACTTATCATAATGCAGTGTGGTGCAGATGGCATAGAAGGAGATCCATTGACACATCTACGATATGGTAGCGATGTACACTACTATGCTACCAGTGCATTGCATAGGATAGCACATGAGTACTGCAATGGGAGGATCATAGCGTTGGGAGGGGGAGGCTATAATAGGAGAAACCTTGCAAATGCATGGGTAGATGTTGTTAGGGCACTACTTGCTAGCAACCAATGGTAAATAGGTGACTTGCTTGATGTGAATTACTATATATATCATATACACCTCAATCGTATAGGCGCCGGTCTGCCGGGATACATCAATAAATTTAGTTCATGACCGAAGGCAGAGTGGACTAATGCGCCGGCCTTGAGAGCCGGTGAGCCGCAAGGCTCGCAGGGGTTCGAATCCCCTTCCCGGCGCCATTATATTCTGGTATGTGTAGAATTACAAGAGCATAAGAGTATTGGAAGGAAGGCTATGATGATTACCATCTAGCATCTATATTCGTTAAGGTTAGCAGGTTTATCTAGTATATCCTCTACAAATATAGCCATACCCTAGCTATTACTAGCCTTAACTCTTACTATCTCTTTTATCCTTTCGATCTCTTCCCTTACCATTAAGTAGTTCTATAGGTCTATCTTAATTCTAACATCATACTATAGTAGTAGGAAGAAAGGTGCACTGGTTATAGAATAGCTCTATTATCCCTTCTATTCCTAACCTTCATTTATCTACATTTACCTTGCTTCATCATGGGTGAATAGGTAGGAGGAGGAGGGGTTGAATTGATGATGAAGAGCTCACGAAATGATTATTGGTACCAAATCAACAGAATCGTTGTAGTAAAGGTTATTTATAATCATACAGAATTCTCGCTATGAGGCTGGTGGAGAGGTTTAGCATAAAGTCAAAGGAGAGTATCATAAGATTCCTAAACAGCATGCCTTCAGGAACTCTAGGTAGCATAGATGAGAATGGGTTCCCTCAACTCATACCCATGAACTTTGTATATGCAAATGATGCAATATACATGCATTCACACCATGTTGGAGAGAAGATAGATAATATAAGGAGGAACAGCAAGGTAGGGTTTGAGGCCCACAAGCATGTTGAGTTCCTACCATCATACTTCTTCGATCCAGAGGATGCTTGTAGTGCAGATACCCTGTACATCAGTGTTGTTGTAAAGGGTCTAGCATCATTGGTTGAGGATCTGGAGGAGAAGGCCAATGCGTTGAATAGCCTAATGGAGAAGTATCAGAAGGAAGGTTACTACAGGAGGTTGAGCAAGGATATGAGCAGTGTTAAGCATGTTACTGTGATAAAGGTCAAGCCTATAACGATGACTGGTAAGTACAAGTTAGGACAGCAATGGTCTAGAGAGTATAGAAGGTATATAGCATCAAAGATCCTTGAGAGAGGCTCATCTACTGCAAGGGAGAGTGTAGCACTCATGGGCTTCGATCCTTACACGCTAGAGTATATTCATGAACCA
>BEHG01000115.1 GCA_002898655.1 archaeon HR04 | reverse complement strand
GGGCCGGGCTACCAACAATTATCCCCTAAATGAGTATACTTGCAGGTGATTGGGATGGCTGTTGTTGTAGGCTGAGTGTGTTTATGTGATGGGATGGGTATTCAACCTACATGCAATATATTGAAAGAGGATGAGTGTAGGAAGATAGATGCTGTCTGTGAGGCTTGAGGATATGAATATTATGTACCAAAGGCATAATAATGGAGGATGAGCAATATAATATATGGAGTATGAGGATACATTTGTAAAGATAGCACATCTTCTAGGAGGAGAGGATTATGTTAGGGTTGCTAGAGCACTGCTTAACAATGAGGATACTACAGATGAGGAGATAGCAAGTGCAACAGGGTTGAAGATAAACACTGTTAGGAAGGTGCTGTATGATCTCTTCAGCAAGGCCCTTATAATAGGGATAAGGGTTAGGGATGAGAAGAAGGGTTGGTTCGTGTACAGGTGGAGGGTAAAGAGGGATAACGTTGATACATTCATAGATGGGCAGAAGCGCAAGATCCTAGATAGGTTGAGGATAAGATTACAGTACGAGGAGAGCAACCAGTTCTACCACTGTGGAAATTATTCATGCCCAAGGCTAACATTCGATCAAGCAGTAGATGCATTCTTCAGGTGCCCATCATGCAAGGCTCCCCTCAACCTTGCTGATAACTCAATGCTCAAGCAGGCAATAATAGCAAAGATAGATGAGTTGAGTAGTGAGTTGCAGAAGAGTGGCAAGGGCAACGTATGATAGGCTGAGACAATAGGATTGATGTAGCAAGACTTCTTAATCTTTTGCACCTACCTTCTATCTATCTATATTGCTATTTAGCAGTTTGTAATGCAGTATAACCTCCCCACTCTCATGCATTCTATTCACATCAATAAGCATGAGCCTCCTACCCTCATCTACTCTTAAGAACCCCTCGCCCTCTACCAGAGTCTTTGCATCCCTACCACCTAATACTACAGGTACTACAGTTACCATCAACTCATCTACCAGCCCTTCCTTGAGAAGTGACCAGTTGAGCTCTCCTCCTCCCTCAACAAGTACCTTCCCTATACCCATACCTCTCAACCACTTGAGTAGCATACGTAGATCAACCCTATCCCTTCCTACTACGATAACCGTTGCCCCCATACCCCTTAGCCTCTCTACTCTTCCTTTATCTGCATGCTCAGATACAGCTATTATGGTTGGGATGCTCTTACATGTACTCATTATCTTTGATGTAGGGCTTATCCTAGCATGGCTATCAACAACAACCCTTGATGGGTTGCTACCTTCTCTACCTTCAACATACCTTACATTGAGCATTGGATCATCTACTATGACTGTGTTTATACCAACCATAACTGCATCTACCATGCTCCTCAGCCTATGCACCCTTGCAAGATCATGCTTGGATGAGAGTCTTGAGTCATTACCTACACTAGATATCTTGCCATCTACGCTCATTGCAGCATTGATTATAACATATGGTCTATCCCTATCTGCATCTACCATGCTATTCATAACCTACCATGTACTACCCTGCCGTTGAGCATCACAGCCCTTATGCTTGATGCATCTGCTCTATGCACTATTGCAGTGTATGGGTTGTGCATAGGCATTATATCAAGGCTGTACTTGTCTATGAATATTGCATCTGCATACATCCCTTCAGCAAGGTATCCTAACCTGTTCAGCCTAAATATCCTTGCTGGGTTAACTGTAACCATCTTGATGATCTCTCTAGCATCTATGCCTCTACCCTTATCGCTTTTGTACATCAGCCTTGAGACCTTCCATAGATGATCCATCTCCCTGAAGAGATCTGGAGAGTTGAGCATAACGTTATCAGTGCCTATTGCAACAGAGCACCCAAACCTGAGCATATCCCATACCCTTGGCATCCCTACACCTAGTACAGCATTTGCCCTTGGGCATACAACTATACCTATACGCTTGGATGCTGTAAGCATGAGTTCATCATTGCTTGCAACTGTCATATGCACTAGAAAGTCTGGTCTTGTTATGCTTAGTATCCTGCTAACCTCACTCATGCCAAACCTCTCCATAGAGTATGCCTTTGACTCCTCTGATTCGCATGCATGCATGCCAAATACCTTGCCCCTTGATACTGCTATAAGTGCTAACTGCTCCAGCGCCCTTCTGCTATACTCATTCGCCCCACTCAATCCAAATCCATCTGCTACACCTATAACATTCAAAGCCTCCTCAACAACATTATCTGGAAGAGGCTCATCATCCCCTGCATAGGTATAGTGCTCAACCCTGCCCAATGCAAGATACCTCATCGCTAAACCATCCATACTCTCCCTTAGCATATTCACACCGTTCAGCCCTTGTTCCCTAAAGTCTATGAACGTTGTTATCCCTTTGCTTAGCATTGCTAGTGCTGAGGATCTTATGAAATGCATTATATGCTTGCTCATACTCTTGCTCAATACCCTACTCTTCACACCAAATACTGGATGTATGCTCTCGTTGAACCCTAGGTTGTATGTTACATCCTTTGCTATTGAATCTGCTATATGGGTATGTGCGTTTATGAATGATGGTATCATTAGCAAGCCCTCACAGTCTATGCTATAGTCAGCACCAACATAATGAGTATAAGTATCGTTGGGGTTTGATTCTCTTCCATTACTATTACCATTACCATCAACATCTATAACATCAACATCCTTGATCAAGCCAGTGCAATCATCCACTGTTATGCTTGCCCTTTCAAGGAACTCAAGATCGCTACCATAGAGCATACTGATATTCCTTAGCCTTATAAGCAACTCAACTCAACCACATTATCAAGGGAAGGAGGAATCTGACTTTGACTCTTATCTTCCTGCATGTTATCAATACTCTTGCTCTTGCTCTTGCTCTCACCCATACTCTTCCTCATCTCCCTTATGCTATCAAGTGCCCTAGTTGCAAGCATAGCAGCACTCCTTCCATCCCTAGCGATACCTATTCCACATTTAAGCCTCACAGAGGTCTTTGCCATAACATCTTTGATAGCCTCTTCCACCTCCCTCTTCCCTAACCTGCTAGATACCACCATGAAGTTATCCCCGCCCAAGAAGAATGTTAACGATCCCTTCTCCAAGAACCTCTCAGCAATCTCAATATATAGCCTCATAACCAGCAACGATATCTGATATGGTAAGAGCCTAGAACTTACATCGGTTGTTGAGCCATCAACATCTATATGCATTATCTGCACCAGCCCATCACCCTCTAATTTATTGAGATCATCTGCTACAAACAAACCTCTACCTACTTCACTACTTGCCATCTTTGCACTCTTGTGTGCCTTGTAAGGGGTATCTGCAATGCCTATCCTCATGCTTATGTTAAGATCGTATGAGGTTGTTATAGCATCTAGAATGCTCCTATGCTCCTCTACG
>BEHG01000114.1 GCA_002898655.1 archaeon HR04 | reverse complement strand
TATAGCATAGATGATAGGCTAGGTTCATTCAAACTGATAGAGATCAAACATACTGACATTAACAGTAACAATAACAGCAACAAGAGTAATGAGAGTTCTGTGTCTCCATTATCACTCCATCATAGAAGAGAACCCCTATATTTTGACTTTGAACCCCCTAGTAGGGAGGTAATAGGAGGGAATATTCCTTTCTATAGGTTAAGGAAGGCACAGGAACTCACCTTTGGCCTCATGGATCATATACTGAAGAAGAGTAACAGGTATGAGGGGTTCTATATCCTCAGGTTTGATAATATGATGGTTGAGGATGCTAAGATAATAACTGTTAACAATATCCCTCTAAGTAGGGATGAACTCAAAGACTTCCTCATTGGTAGAAAGCATATTGAACCCTACTCCTTTGATTTTGAGAGGTATGGGATGAGCTACATAGTTTAGGGGTTCTATTACTTTCCATAATTAGTCTGTATAGCTAGTTCTAAAGTTAACAGAGCCACGCTAGGTAACAGATTATTATTATTCTACATCCATATTACACTGCTTCTCTTGTAAGATACCTTACTATGTTAAGATTGAACCTCTTAGTTCTATAGTATTTGGATATGCTCTTCCTCATATCCTTGAAGCCCTTATGCAATCTGCAATAGAAGAGATCCTTCTCTCCTTGCCTCCAGCACTCTTCTACAGCATTGAACTCTGGACTTGCTGTTGGAAGCCATATAACGGTTATTGTAGCCTTATTCTCCTCTAGATACTCAATAATCTTCTTTGCTTTATGCTGTCTAGCATTATCCATAAAGAGTATCATCTTATGGAACTTCTTATGTAATTCCTTAAGATACTTAAGGAATGTATAAGCATTGAACTTATTGTACTGCCTGAATAACTGCTTACCATCTATGCTTAATGCACCAAATACAAATGTCTTATTATGTGAACCTGTAACCCTTACTATAGGTCTATAATCTTTATAGATCCATACCCTCTTAACTATAACATCATGTATGAATACAGACTCATCAAGCATTACTACTGTAAAGTCATCTTGCTTGTTTGCTATAACCTCTAGAGCCTTTTTTAAAATCCTCCTTCTCCTCTATAGTTGCAGTATTGATATGCTTCTTTAAAGGAACCTTCTGTGTAAAGCCCCACTTATGCAATAACCTGTATATATGCATAACACTATACATAACTCCAGCCTTCTTGTATATCAACTCCCTAACCTCATTTACCTTCCATCCATATCTATTGCTTATCAACTCCTTCTTTATGCTCATCTCTACCCTCTTCTCTATTAATGGTGGTCTTCCTGATCTAGGCTTATCTCTTAAGCCCTCTATACCTTCTGCATTATATCTCCTTAGCCATCTGTATGCCCATGACTTTACTCTATTTAGCAGTTTAGCAGCATGTGCAGGTAACTTACCATCCATCCTTCTTTACTAGCATTACTAGAAGGATTCTCTCCTTAACCCTAGCATCCTTCTCTCTTTTAGAGGCATACTCTAACTCTGTTAATTCTACTGGTTCTAATCTCATATATAGAATTCATGAAGGATATCAATAAACTTTATGGGACTAGAAATTATGTGAGGCAGTATATATAAGGAGGAGATTGTTAACTTGACATCATCATAGAGAGGATGGGGCGAACCGTCTTCGATATATATATAGGGGATTCTAAAGAATTTACCGTATGATTACAGCTATATATAGCAAAGTATTAACAATTATATCCGTAACGATGATCATCCTCTTACCTGCAATAACATCAATTGCGCATGGTACAGATTACTATTCAGGGCGTAGATGGAATGGTGCTACGGTTGATCTATGTTATGATGCTTACGGTTTAAATTATCTTAGAATAGATAGTCAGACCAACCAGTATACAAAGGCTGAACAACAACTGGATATAGCAAGAAATGATTGGAACAACCAACCATCCAGATTCACATTGAATAAGATAGGTCCACAATGGTGCATAAATTGGATCTATGCTGCGAATAGAGGTTACAATGGACCAGCAGCTGAAACAATGTTATGTATAAATTCTGTATCAAGTTGCTATTACAGCTTTGATGGTATGCCTAGTGGTAGTATAGTAAAGGCCGCTGTAACATTCAACACCTATGATGCATGGAGTACTACAAGGCAATGTACAGTTTGGACTGATGAAGATGGACCATGGACATTGAATTATGTAGCAAGACACGAGTTCGGCCATTGGGTGGCTTTTATGCATACTGCTAAAGTATCTGTTATGTATACCTTATATGACTGTAACTATAGAGACTCCATAAAGCCACATGATAGTGAATCTCTGACATCTATATATGGGTGATCTAAATGCATAGAAACCTTTTATTCATATTAGTACCAGCAGCAGTAATAACAATTATAGGAATAATGGTCATATATCTAGTAGCACCATACACTGTTCAGGATATAGAGACTAATAATGATGGTGTTGAGTCAGATGGTGTTGAATCATATACACCAGGATACATGGGAGAGGGGAATTTCAGTTTAGAGAACATGTCTAGATATGCTAGATATGTTGTTATAGGCACCATCTCAGATACAACAAGATACTCTTATCAAGTAAGAGATAATATTGAAGAGTACCATGGAGGTATTACACTTGATATAGATGCAGAACTTACAGGTATGTACAATGGTACAAGTATATACTTCGTTGGCCCATCGACTAACTGGGTTAAGGCAGGGGATAAGATACTTGTATTTCTAGCAGATAAGGAGCCAGATAGTGTATGGGGCAATGATTACTACATAATAGGAGGATTATATGGGCTCTTCAAGATAATAGATGGTAAGGTCTACGGCGAAGTACTACCTACAGGATTGCCTTTGGATGATGTTATCAAGATAGTGGAGGAGGCAAGGGCCAATAGGATAAGAGATGTCTCATCTAATGCCAAATACATAGTGATAGGGAGGATAAGTGATATAACGAAGAAGAACCCATATACAGATCCTTACATTACAGTTGATGTTGAGAAAGAGTTAACAGGTATGTATACAGAGGGGAAGATTACGCTTCTTATTGCAGAGAACATATTAAAGCATTGGGGTGAAGGTAAGGTAGGGGAGAGGTATCTATTCTTTATAAGTGATGATCTAAAGGCAGATGATGGCAGTTACTATATTGGGAAGAGCGGTATATACCGTATCAATGATGATGGTATAGCAGTAGGGCGTGAGTTCAAGGAAGGCATACCTATCCATGAATTAGAGGCAAAGATAATTAAGTTCAGAGAAGGGAGATGATCCTGTATATATAAATAAATAAAAATATTGTAGGTTAGAGTAGAGATTCTGCTACCTTGACAAGTTCAGATTCAGGTAGATATGCTCTAACCTGTATCCAGAGATCATCCCTTAAGCAGTCTACCTCTGCTAGTACTGGAACCTTTCTGCCTATGGCATATAAACACCACCATCATACTATATAACTTGCGCATTTGACGGCTCTGTTAACTTTAGATCTAGCTATACA
>BEHG01000113.1 GCA_002898655.1 archaeon HR04 | reverse complement strand
TGTTAAGGAACCTTGATGCTACCAACTCAGTTGCATGTGCAAGATTATACCTCCATGATATACCTAGAGCATATATATCCTTCATTGCTTTTGAATAATGAGCATAGTTGGATGTTCTAGCAACGTTTATCAGTTCAGTTGCTGATACTTGCCCAGTTGATATAGCGTAGAGGAATGTTACAAAGTATAGCATTGTTCTGCTAACGTTACTCTGCTTTGCTGCTAATCTACTTAACAATCTCATACTTCACACCCATCCTCTCCATGTATGCTTGTAAGCCCATCTCCTTAACCTTCACTATGTGGTTGTATACATCATGATAGTTGAAGATCTTGTTGCTTATCCAATGCTTTATTATAGAGGCTCTCATCTCCAACTCATCATAGAGCAGTGACTCATCCTTCTTCGATAATCCTCTTCTTACTAGCAGTTTGGTAGCGAATAGTGCACTGCTACCCTTACCCCTATACAACGCTATATCCTCTCCAGGATCCCAGTTGAATACTGGAATGAACATTATGCTATCAGTTGCAGGATTATAGCCTATTATCTCATTTATGCTGAGCACCCTCCTAACAAGTTTGCCCTGCTTGCCTTGTACAGCACTCTGGAAGAGTGCTATGTTAAGATTGTCTATATGCGTCTTAGGAACATTTATTGGCTCATTTGTTAGCCTCTGTATAAGGCTTGCTACAGTTGCTGCATGGAAAGTGCTTATAACAGGATGCCCAGTCTGCATTGCTTGAAATGCTATATTCCCTTCAGCCCCTCTTATCTCCCCAACCAGTATGTAGTTTGGTCTCTGCCTCAACGCTGCCTTTAGAAGATCGAACATAGTAACGCTAGATTGAGGGTTACCCGTATCCCTTGTAACTTCACTAGTCCAGTTGGCATGAGGAAGCGTTATCTCTGGCGTATCCTCTATGCTAACAACCTTCCATGTAGGGTTTATGAATGCACATGAAGCCATGAGGGTTGTTGTCTTGCCAGATGCTGTCTCTCCACATATGAATATGCTCATACCCTCATTTATCATCATCCAGAGATATGCTGCCTCTCTAGCATCTAGTGTGTTTGATGCAACTATCTGCGTTATTGAGAGAGGTACACTAGCAAACCTTCTAATTGTTGAGTTTGTACCCCTCCTGCTTATATCCTTGCCAAAGACTATGTTTATCCTTGAACCTTCAGGAAGAGTAGCATCAACCACAGGTCTAGCATGTGATATTGTCTTGCCAACCTGCTCAGCCATGTTTATCATGAGTTCCTCAACATCATCATTGCTTAGCCATACGCTAGACTTTAATGGACCGAAGAGTTTGTGAACCACGTAAACATTCCCATTACCCATTATTGTTATATCCTCTAGGTAAGGGTCTGTGAGGAACGGCTCGAGTAGGCTAAGACCTATCCTCCTCCTTATGAAGTGGTACTTCAGGTATTCAAACTCCTCAGCATTAACAAGTACCTTGTTGTTCTTTAGCAATGCCTTTGAGTAATCAACATCCCCATTAACCTTCACGCATGTATCTGCTAGGAACTCATCGAGGATAAGGAACTTCTCCTGATACTCATTTGGAGGAGTTATGGAGCCAGCATGTATAGCAAATATCTTGTTTATTGCTTGCATAAGGAGAGGATGAGGCTCTGGAGGCTCTATTACACCATAAATTGTGTAGCCATCTGCACTCTCTTGCATAGTATATACATGGATGAATACCTGCTCGCTTATTGGGTAGAGTACATTTGGCTTCTTGACAAACTTGAGACTATCCTCCAACTTCTCATAGAATGCTGGTACACTATAGCCAGTGCCTACAAACCTCTCAACATACTCTCTAAGGTATCTGTACTTGCTTATGAGTTCTTGAAACCTCTTGTTCTTTATCTGCATATGGATAGACATTATTATTGATCGCCCCCTCTCCCTCTATCCTTCTCTATGATTTGGTTATGCATTAGCCATGGCTATTGGTACTATCTTGAGACCAAATACACTGCTAACCTCAGCACTGAACTGTGAATTAACCTGCCCCATGGAACCTAATATCTTGACTATCTCAACTGATTTAACATCTCTCCCAGCAACATTAACCGATTTGAGTCTTATATAGCAGTCAGATGCAGATCTTAACTTGGATCCTACATTCTCATTCATTGATGATGGATGTGCTGTAAGCACTATGCTTATACCATTTGTAACCAGATTCTTGCATCTTGTTATGAAATCCAATATTGCTTCTTCCTCAGCATACATTGTTAGTAATGAGATTGAATCTATTACTACAGCATCGAACTTGTCTGCATTAGCATTTATATATCTGCTTATTATTGGGAGTAGGTACTTTGCATGTTCTTTTGACCACTTTGCACCATATACATGTAGAGGGAGCATTATCAACCTCCTCTTAAGAAAGTGTATTGAGAAGTTGTATGTTATAGCCTTCATCTTATCTATGTACTCTCTTATATTGTTCTCACTTATCATAAGAACCCTCATACCTGCTGAGAGCATGCCATATGTGAATAGTGCTGCAATAACACTCTTTCCAGACCCATGCTCTCCCTCTATTAGCATGAGAGAGGGTAATGGTAGTCCTCCTCCTAACTGTCTATCTATCTCCTCATTGGTTGTTGAGATTATCTTTACCATTATCCAATTCACCTTATTATGTTATGTTGTACTTGCTAGTGTTGCTACAACACCATTATCTGTAGAGATTGTGATTATAATGCTCTTTGATGGGGTAGAGGTTATAGGATTGCTTAGCATAGCCTCTACACTAGCATTTTCCTTTGGATTTAATATATTAGGATCTATAACATCATTCTGTATGCTCAATATCCATTGCCCCTCCTGCAATATATTACTATATGATAACCTCTCTATCAGCATAACATCATTGCCCATACCATCTCTATAATAGTAAGTCACAATTAAGTCAAAGTATGTATAGTTAAATAACTTACTCCTACCATTATTACTTAATAAGAATGATATATGCCTTCTATCACTACTATCTATAGTTAGGTTGCTTATATCTATGCTAGTATCATTGACATCCTTCCTTATAATGGTACTCTTAACCATGGCATCATTTGCTTTATACATATTACTTGCAACTGTCAGCATAACTGCTAGAGAGGTTAGTATTGCTATGAACATTATTGCAGATGCTATGATTATGCTAAAGCCCATAACAGATCATGTTGAGAATATGTACTCATCAGTTATACCATTTGGCAATGCTATCTTCAGCATATACGTCTTGTTTGATTGTATTGCGCTACTTAGAGTTATTGTAAGTTCCTTTGTCTGTTTGGGATTCCATGTATCAGTATTATCATAAACCCATTTTGGAGCAGTTGCTGAATTGTATGGTATCCTTTGTAAGGCATTAACTTCCCCAAAGTACACATCAACTGCATCAAGGTTAGATATACTATACATTCCAGTATTCTTAACCCATGCCTTTACAGTAGTGCCATTAGCATTAACATATATCACCTTTATGCTTGTTAGAGC
>BEHG01000112.1 GCA_002898655.1 archaeon HR04 | reverse complement strand
CCCTTCTTGAACTCAAAGAGCGCTGCTGGATCGTACTGACCCAACTCGCTATGTGTAGGTCTTAGCCTCCTAAAGAACTCAACATCGTAACCCTCATCATCAATACTGGCTCTACATGAGCAGAAGAGCTTACTCTTAGTTGCTAATTGCTGGTGTATCTCAAATCCAACCTTGAGACCTATGGAATATGGGTCGAGTATATCCAGTGATCGTGTTGTAGATGGATTAGGCACGGTACAGCTCTCTCCATCTATAAATTTAATCCTTACTTGAACTCCATTGCTATATTGCTCAACAGCATAGATCTTGCTTCATCCATGCTGCTAGAGTTTGCTAGCACCCACATAACCTTTGTTAATGCTGTCTCAGGTAGCATATCCAATGGGACTACTCCCATACTCAACAGATCTCTACCAGTATCATACACAGTCATCCTCAACCTGCCCCATATGCACTGTGATGTCATACATACAAGCATTGAGGCTGTAGCATCCCTTATGGCATTGAAGCATCTCTTACTTACATGTCCTAACCCTGTACCCTCAATGACCAAACCTCTGTAGCCCTTGCTTATCAGATGCTCTATTATGCTTGGATCGAAGCCTGGATAGAACTTTATCAATGCTACACGCTCATCGAACCTAGCCTTAACTACTGGTCTTCTACCTTTATCCCTATTTCTGATGTTGGATGCAAGCATCTCTATCCTCCTGCTATCAACATCGACCAGTGCTATAGGCTCTGCATCTATAGACTTGAACGCATCCCTGCTGCTCGTATGGTTCTTCCTAACCCTTGTGCCCATATGTACTGCTATCTTATCATCACTCCTTCCATTATGCATTGCAACGAACACGCCAGATGTATCTGCATTTGCAGCAAAGAGAGAAGCGCCTATCAGGTTTGTTGCTGCATCTGATGATGGTCTATCAGATGATCTCTGTGCCCCTACAAGAACCACTGGTACTGGCAGATTCTGGAGTGCAAAACTAAGTGCTGATGATGTGTAGTGCATGGTATCTGTACCATGTGCTATTACAACCCCATCATACCCTTGCTCCATCTTCTCCCCTACCCTCTCTGCCATGATACTCCAGTGCATTGGTGTAAGGTTCTCGCTATACTCCTGCATGAGCACTTCTGCATCTATTGCTGCTATGCTTGACAACTCTGGGACTATACTGTATAGTTCCTCTGCTGTAAGTGCTGCCTTAACCCCTCCAGTCCTGTAGTCTATCCTGCTTGCTATAGTGCCTCCAGTGCTTATCATAGCCAACCTTGTATTATGCTCATACGCATACTCATGCTCTAACGATGCTACCCTATGATCTCTCCTCTCCCTCTTCCTCTCCCTCTCCTCTTCCTCTCCTCTTCCTACGATCGCTGCTTCTTCTTCCTCCCTTGCCTCCAGTGTTATGCTAACTATCTCATCTATACTTACCCCTATATTGTAACCACTCCTTAACTTTATTACCAGATGCAGATCATCAGCAAGTTCATATCTAGGCATGAGTATGCCCCTATACTCGTTGTCTCTCGTCTTGACTACTATCCTATCCCCTACCTTCACATCATACGATTCTAGGAGTCTGTATGCAGAGCCCTTATACATGATCCATAACCCGTAGAAGGAGTATTAAAATCATTCATCACCTAAAATCCTAATCAGCATATAGACTGATAAGTATCGGTACATCAAAAAATATGAAGTTTGCATCCTCTCCTCTCTATCTATAATAGGGGACTGTAACCTTCTCTCCTGGCTTGCCCTCCTTCTGCTGCCTCACCTTCTTAACAGCCTCCTCGAAGTGCCTATGGTGTATGTAAGCCTCTTCAACATGCTTTGCTGCCTCCTCAGGGTTTGGATACTTTGCAAGGTACTCGTGGAGTACAAGCGATACTGCTGTATTGGCTACTGCTGCAACATCAGCACCGCTAAAGTCTTCTGTAATCTCTGCTATCTTCTCAAGGTTGACATCTGGTGCAAGTGGCTTGTTCTTCACATGTATCTCTAGTATCTTCTGTCTTGCATACTTGTCTGGCATAGGCACATACACCAACTTATCAAACCTCCCTGGTCTTAGGAGTGCTGGATCGATCATATCTATCCTGTTGGTTGCTGCAAGTACTACAACACCCTGCAGTGATTGTATCCCATCCATCTCAGTAAGTAACTGGCTCACAACTCTCTCAGTAACCATGCTATCCCCGCCCATGCCCCTTATTGGAGCAAGTGAGTCTATCTCATCGAAGAAGATTACACATGGAGCAGCCTGCCTTGCCCTCCTGAAGACTTCTCTAACACCTCTCTCACTCTCGCCAACCCACTTGCTGAGCAGTTCTGGACCTCTAACACTTATGAAGTTAGCCTCACTCTCAGTAGCAACTGCCTTTGCTAGCATGGTCTTACCAGTACCAGATGGACCATGTAACAGTATACCTTTGGGCATGTTGTGTCCTAACTTCTTGTATAGATCTGGGTACTTGAGAGGCCACTCTATAGCCTCCTGAAGCTGCCTCTTCACATCCTCAAGGCCTCCAATATCGCTCCACTTCACATCTGGCGTCTCTATATACACTTCCCTCATAGCTGATGGAGTAACCTCCTTCAATGCTTCCATGAAGTCATCCATGGTAACTATAAGCTTGTTGAGAACCTCTGGGGGTATCTTCTCCTCCTCAAGGTTGAGTTCTGGTAGCACCCTCCTCAAACACTTCATTGCTGCTTCCTTGCATAGATACTCTAGATCTGCACCTACAAAACCATGGGTCATGTTGGATATCTTCTCAAGGTTGACATCTGGTGCAAGTGGCATATTCCTTGTGTGTATCTGCAGTATCTCAAGCCTTGCCCTCTTGTCTGGAACCCTTATCTCTATCTCTCTATCAAACCTACCTGGTCTTCTAAGCGCTGGGTCTATTGCATTAGGCCTGTTGGTTGCTGCTATGACTATAACCTTACCTCTAGACTCTAACCCATCCATGAGAGAGAGTAACTGACTAACAACCCTCCTCTCAACCTCTCCAGTTACCTCTTCCCTCTTTGGAGCAATGGAGTCTATCTCATCTATGAAGATTATGCTGGGAGCCTTCTCCCTTGCCTCCTTGAATATCTCTCTCAACCTTGCCTCAGACTCACCATAGAACTTGCTCATTATCTCAGGACCTGAGATGCTTATGAAGTGCGCATTACTCTCATTTGCAACAGCCTTTGCAAGCAATGTCTTACCAGTACCTGGTGGACCATAGAGCAGTATACCCTTTGGTGCCTCTATACCCAACTTCTCGAATATCTCTGGATGCCTTAAGGGCAGTTCTATCATCTCCCTAACCTTCTGTATCTCCTCCTTTAACCCTCCAATATCCTCATAGGTTACCTTTGGAACCCCTCTTATCGTCTCTCCCTTCTCAGCTATATGGAATACAGTCTTCTGTGTAACTATAACTGCCTCAACATTTGCAGGGTTCACAGCAACCACTTGGAAGGTTAACCTTCCACCAAAGTATGGTACCATCACATTATCTCCCTTGACCAATGGCATGCTCTCAAGAGCATCAGCAAGGTAGCGCTCATCTATTGGTGGTATAGCCTCCAATGGAGCAACTATGACCTTCTCT
>BEHG01000111.1 GCA_002898655.1 archaeon HR04 | reverse complement strand
CATGGATCATGCCTCCCTGCAACAACTATCTCTGTACTTTGCATGCTCTCAAGATCTACAGTGCTTTGGGTCTTTGCTATGGATGATGCTGGCTTGAATGCAACCCTTAGCAGTAATGGCATGCCATTGCTTAGCCCTCCAAGTATGCCACCAGCATTATTGCTGATGGTAACAACCTTACCATCCTTTACAGTATATGGATCGTTATTCTCAGAGCCTCTAACACTTGATCCATGGAAACCAGATCCAAACTCAACACCTTTAACTGCTGGTATAGAGAACAATGCCCTGCTTAGATCAGACTCCAATGCACCAAATATTGGCTCCCCTAACCCTATTGGCATGTTCAATGCAATACACTCTACAACCCCGCCAAGGGAATCACCATCATGCCTTGCTCTGATTATTGCTTCCCTCATAAGTTCAGCAGCCCTTTGGTCTGGACACCTTACATCGTTGCTGTATCTTAACCTCTTTGCATCTATTGATAGGTTTGAGTCCATCCTTATGCCTCCTATCTCAAGAGTATATGCTATCACCTCTATGCCAAGTGTATAGGCTAGTAACTTCTCTGCCAATGCTCCTGCCATGACAAATGCTGCAGTTAACCTACCAGAGAACCTACCCCCTCCCCTGTAATCATTGTATCCAGCATACTTGATGTATGCTGGGTAATCTGCATGGCCTGGTCTAGGCTTGAGCCTGATCTGCTCATACGCTCTAGAATCCTGATCCTTGTTCCAGATGAGCATACATATGGGTGCGCCAGTAGTGTATCCATTGAAGACTCCAGAGAGTATCTCAACCCTATCCTCCTCCTTCCTTTGAGTAGTAACTACTGACTGGCCAGGCCTCCTCAGATCCAACTTGATCTGTATATCATCTTCCTTTAGTGGGAGGCCAGCGGGGCAACCATCTACTACAACCCCTACACATCTACCATGACTCTCCCCAAATGTTATCATGCTTAGACGCTCCCCTAACATGTTGCCAAGCATATGCAAGGCTTATCTATATAGAGACATATATCTTTTAAAATCATCTTGATATCATCTAACATCCCAGCATATCAACTCAAGCAGATATACATGTGATGATGTTGGCATCATCCAACAATAAGTTAACATCATCCTTTACATTTAAAAGTAGCAGAGGCAAAGCAAGGTCATGCTAAGGTGTAGATCAAACAATATTATGAAGATAGATGAGGATCATATCATAGTCTTTGATGACTTTCGTAACGTTGAACTTGATGAGAAGGCAGATATGATATTTGCTGATCCTCCATTTGGGATAGAGTTCAAGGCAAACATGGCAACATACAACAGGAGCCCAGATGCATTATCATACGTTGAGATACCAAGCAAAGAGTATCCAGCATTCATAAAGAGCCTTGTTGGGTGGTGCTATACTAACCTTAAGGATGATGGGAGTATGTGGCTAGTCTCAGGCTGGAACAATCTTAGATACGTGCTTGATGCTGTTGATGATGTAGGGTTCATAACACTGAACCATCTTATATGGAAGTACCAGTTTGGTGTATTCACACGCAAGAGGTTTGTAACATCACACTACCATCTCCTACTCCTTGTAAAGGATGAGGATAGATACACGTTCAACAAGCCAGAACATTATGCTGAGGATGTATGGATTATAAAGAGGCCATATCAGCATGGTGAGGCTACTGCTGGCAATGAACTTCCAGATGAGTTGGTTGAGAGATGTATATACACATCATCAAACAAGGGTGATCTGGTTGTTGATCCAGTACTTGGCTCTGGCACAACCATGAAAGCATGCAGGAAGATGGGTAGGAGGTGTATAGGGATAGAGATAAACCCTGCACTTGAAGCAAGGATGATGAGAAAACTTGCTCTACACATCTCTAATGGTAATGAAGATAAGTTACATGATGTAAATCTCAGCCTATGATCCTTACATCTGCACCTATCCTTACAAGATCATCTAGGAACGATGGGTATGAGACATCAACGCTGCTAAGCCCTCTAACTATGGAGTGCTCTGTAAGCATGGATGCTATGCAGAGTACCATGAAGAGCCTATGATCACCATACGACTCTAGCATAGCATTCTTGAGGACCTTTGGAGGGGTTATGATGAGACCATCATCCAACTCTTTTACAACTGCTCCAAACTTGCTCAACTCCCTAGCAAGGTTTGCTATCCTATCTGTCTCCTTGAACCTTGCATGTGCAACCCCCCTTATCTCAACGCTCCCCCTACTCTTTAATGCTAGTATAGCAACAACTGGGAGGAGATCTGGTGTATCAGCAAGGTTGAACGCTCCACCATCAAGCATACCCTCCTCAACATGTACCATACCTCTCCCAGTATCAACATGTATCCTAGCACCCATATCCCTGAGTATATCAACTATCCTAGAGTCACCTTGTGGTAGTGTAAAGTCCAAGCCTTCAACCCTAACACCCCCACCACCAGCAAGGGCACCAGCAGCAAGCATTATTGCAGCACTAGAAAAGTCCCCTGGCACTGTAAAGTTGGTATGCTTATACTCCTGTCTTGCTATGCTATAATGCTTGTAATCATCGTTATCAACTCTTGCTGAGAATGCCCTCATAACTGCTATTGTTGAGTCTATGTAGGGTCTTGATACCTGCTCTCCCACGATGCTTAATGCTACATCATGCCTTGCATATACAGATGGTATAAGTAGTGCAGAGATGAACTGGCTTGATATACTACCTGTTATCCTTGCCTCTCCTCCCTCAATACCATGACCATTGATGAGTAATGGAGGGGTGCCATCTGCAAGTGACTTGCATTGTACTCCCAATTGCTTCAACGCATCCAGCAGTGGTTGCATAGGCCTCCTATTGAGGCTAGAGTCACCATAGAGTAGTGTACTCCCTTCCTTGACTAATGCTGATACTGCTGCAAGCATCCTTATCGTTGTACCAGAGTTTTCAGCATCTATCTCTCTATAGCCAAGTGTAAACTCCCTTCTTCCATAAACTATGAGCATCCTACCTTTGCTACCTTCGCTAGCATTACCAATGCTATTACGAGTACTACTACTGCTACTCTTGCTACGAGTACTACTACGGCTGCTGGTAATACTGCTACTGCTACTACTGCTATAACTGCTACTACTGTTATACCCATGTCCATCATCCTCTAGTCCTATGTAAGAGCCAAGTACCCTGCATCCATGTATAGTTGCATTGGTATCTCTAGCAAGGAGTGCATTCCTTACTATGGATGCTTTGCCATCATCAACGAGAGAAGAGATAACTATTGCTCTATGCGTATAGCTCTTGCTTGGAGGACATACTATACTACCATCTATCCTTGAACGCCTAACCTCAACGCTATCCCTCAACCACACTCACCATCGCCTTCTCATTACTTGCCTTACTCCTTATAACCTCTCCGTAGTTCTGCCATACAGATGCTATATCCTTAGCCTTGCTCTCGCTATCAGTAATTGCAGTAAGTGCTGGACCGTTACCACTTATACCTGCTGCTAGAGCACCATGCTCAAGAGCATCCAGGACAAGGTTGTATGGGAGAGATAGAAGGGATGAGACTAGCACACCATTGAGTATCATAGCATCCCAATACTTTCCATCCTCTGCAAGCCTTACAGCATGGTTGAAGTGCTCTACAAGTAGAGGGTGCCTAAGCCTCATAGGATCACTCCTCCTTATCCCCATAGGTA
>BEHG01000110.1 GCA_002898655.1 archaeon HR04 | reverse complement strand
TGATTGGTTGAAGAATACTGGCACAACCTTGTACTGTACACCAAATATCGTTAATATTACTGATGTTAGCCATATGTATATTAGGTTCAGGGGCTCCATACCTATGCCTATATCTGCTATAGTAAGTGTATGAAGTACATTGTAGATGATTAGCATAGCTAATGCAAGTATAAAGTAGTAATCTGCCAACCTACCTACCCTTGGGGCAATCCTTAGCATCAATAGTATCACTATAGAGAATAGCACTAATGCAGTTATCTTGAGTGTGTATGATGTTACAGTTATAGTAGTAGCAATAGCAGCAGTACCATCCACCGTATCCATTGCTATAATCCTGCTAGAGTGTACAATCAATGCTATGATCATCAAGATGAATGATATCTTTGCCTCCCTTACATGGGTAAACCTTATACTCCTTATCCTTGGTAGCAGCATGTACATAACTCCCATTATGAGCAGTGTGACTGCTCCAGTCTGCAACTCCTTATGTAATGTGAATGCACCTACTGGTATACCTACACTATAGCCAGAGAGGGTTAACATCCATGTTGAACCTATGCTACTGCCTATGAAGAGCATTACTACACTTGCTATGACGAATGGTCTGCTCCATGTTGAGATGAGAAGCATATGGGTAAGAAGTAGGATGAACATTATTTATACAATAGCAACATATCTGGTAGCAGTAAGAGCAATAGCAGATAGTTATCCTTTTATAACTGCTTGCCTCCTTTAGTTAGAGGCTGAGTAAGAGGTTGGGCGCAAGCGCATCGTTTGAGCCACTGCTCTGGATGCTACTATTTGGCGTTGTAGCATCAGTGCCAGCACTCATAGTAGCAAAGATGATAGCACCAAGGAGGAGGTTCTTCAACCCTGTTAAGTTCATGCCAATGGAGTGTGGGCAGGTTCCAACTGGAGAAGGTAGGACTAGGTTCATGATGCAGTACTACTCATACGTGCTCATGTTCGTTGTCTTTGATGTTATGACCATCTTCCTTTATGCTTGGGGTGCATCACTGTTTGCTCTACCAAGAACAGTTACCCTTCCAATAATAATCTTCCTTGCCATTCTAGGTGCTGCACTAGGCTATGCCATGTACCTATCTGCAAGAAGGGATATATGGTGAGTAGAAGTTATCCTCACCATATCTATTGCAACCAACATCAATCAATCCATCCATCAATAATTGCTACTACTATCATAATGCTAACCTCCTGTTAATCATAATTGATAAGGTATAAATAATATGTTAGGATAGGGTATATGAAGTTGTATGTTAAGAGAACTCCTAAGCCCTAAGACTGAGAGTAAGAGGGTTGATGGTGAGAGGCCAGCAAACTTCAACGTTCTAGTTGGTAAGTTATCTGAAGTACTTGTAAGGGCAGTTGATAAGCCATTGGGCTATGCAATAAACTGGGGAAGGTTATGGTCACTCTGGCCTGTACACCTTGAGACAGCATGCTGCAGTCTTGAGTTTGGTGCAGCATCTGGCCCTAGATACGATGTTGAACGCTTCGGCATAATAGAGGCCTTTGGTTCATTGAGGCAGTGTGATCTTATGGTTGTACAGGGTACTGTAACAAGGAAGATGGCACCAAGGGTAAGGATGATCTATGATCAGATGCCAGAGCCCAAGTATGTTATAGCCATGGGCGCATGTGCAATAACTGGAGGATTATACTTTGACTCATACAACGTGCTCCCAGGGATAGATGGTGTTATACCAGTTGATGTTTATGTGCCAGGATGTCCTCCAAGGCCTGAGACGTTGATACAGGGCTGTATACTGTTGCAGGAGAAGATAAAGAGGACTAGGTTCAGATAGTTAGTTAGCAATAGCAACGGCTAGATGGTGGCATATGGGCCAGCAAGGTCAAGGTCAAGGTCAAGCAAGCACTGATCAGTTGATAGTTGAGAAAGGGATTGTAGATAAGGTTAGTGCAAGGTTTGGTGAGAAGGTCAAGGTAGCATATGTGAAGCCTAGAAGGATAAGGTTCAACGTGAGCAAGGATCATATCATAGAGTTTGCTAGATTTGTAAGGGATGAGTTAGGATTCGATCATCCAATATCTGTTGCAGGTGTTGATTACCCAAAGAACAAGATGATAGATGTTGTGTATCATATAGGCTCATGCACTAACAATGATTATAGATCATTAGTCCTTTCATTTGCTGTACAACTAAACAGGGATGATCCTGTTATGCCTACACTAACCCCTGTGTATAGAGGGGTTGAGTACCATGAGCGTGAGACATTCGAGATGCTTGGAGTTATATTTGATGGTCATCCAAGGCTTGAACGCTTACTCCTTCCAGAGGACTGGGCAGATATACCACCGTTACGTAAGGACTTCCACATAAAGGGGAGGGAGGAGTGATCTAACCTGCTAGCAGGGTGAGAGATATGGGTATTGAGATGGAGAGGGGGAGAGGAGGAGAAGGAGGAGAAGAGAGGATACCTGGCTTCGAGTTGGAAGGAAGAGATGAGGATGGTATGGATAGAGGTATACTTACCCTCAGCGTTGGCCCCCAGCACCCAGGCTCTGGGCACTTTAGGCTCATAGTTAAGGTTGATGGTGATATAATAGTTGAGGCGTTACCAGACCCAGGGTATGTGCATAGAGGGGAAGAGAAGATGTGCGAGTATAGGAACTACATACAGAACATACCTCATCTTGAGAGGCCAATGATAGCAGACTCCTGTGGCATACTCTACCCATACGTCCTTGCTGTTGAGGAGATATGTAACATACCAGTACCTGAACGTGCAAAGTACATAAGGGTTATAATGGCTGAGATCAACAGATGCATATTCGAACTATACTGGCTTGGCATATACGGTATATTCTTAGGCCACTCTACCATGTTCATGTGGCCAATGGCCGATAGGGAACTGCTCATAGACCTTGCTGAGATGGCATCTGGCGCAAGGGTTACTCATGCATACTTTGTGCCAGGAGGGGTTAGGAACGATCTGCCAGATGCATTCCCTGAGAAGGCTAGGAGGCACCTGCTCTACTTCAGGAATAGGCTAAAGGAGTACAAGGATATATTCTACGACAATCCATTATTCCAGGCTAGGACAGTTGGTGTTGGTATATTACGTAAGGAGGATGCAATAAACCTTGGTGCAACTGGCCCAGTGCTTAGAGCATCTGGTGTTGAGCATGATATACGTAAGGTAGAGCCATACGATGTTTACGATGAACTTGACTTTGATGTTATAACCATGAAGGAGGGGGATAGTTTTGCTAGGGCATATGTACCATGGCTTGAGATGTATGAGAGTGTTGATATTGCACTTCAAGCATTGGAGAAGATGCCCTCAGGTCCAGTAAGGACCAAGTTGGGACCAAACCCAAAGGGCGCTGTTGGAGAGGTATTCAAGCGTGTTGAGGCAGCGAGAGGGGAGTTAGCATACTACCTTGTTAGTGATGGTAATCCAAAACCATACAGGGTGAAGTTGAGTGTACCATCTTTCAGGGAGATACCTGTGATGGCACATCTACTCAGGGGGGCAAAACTTGCAGATATGCCAAGTATATACTGGAGTATGAACTACTGGCCAGTGGAGGCTGATAGGTAGTTGATAGGTAGATATAGATATAAAGATAGAGAGATGGTGGATGAGTAGGATAGGAGGAGGTAGGAGGTATGATGAGTGATGGCTACAGTTAGCGAGTTCACCTTCTCAAACTTTGTAAAGAGCCTGCTCTGGCTGCTCTTCTGGATACTCATGATAGTCTCGCTCATAGTACTTCCTATAATATTCATAGTGCTCTTCTATGTCCCTCCTCCAGTCATAAATG
>BEHG01000109.1 GCA_002898655.1 archaeon HR04 | reverse complement strand
ACTCATAGTAGATGATGGTAAAGATCTATTCATGGGTATAAAGCAGAGGATGAGGTGCTGGATGAGCCATGGTGATGCTGCTGAATCACTACCAGAAGGATTCAGTATACTTGCCCATACAGAGAGTTCGTTTGCTGCAGCAGTAGCGGATAGGTCAAGGAAAGTATATGGTCTACAGTTCCATCCAGAGGTTGCCCATACAGAGCATGGGAGCGATATACTGAGAAACTTTGCTGTAAGGATATGCAATGCAAGGCAGGAGTGGAGCATGAGTAACTTCATAGATAGTGCTGTTAATGATATAAGGGGTAAGGTTAAGGAAGGGGAGAGGGTACTTGCTGCAGTGAGTGGTGGTATAGACTCTACTGTTACAGCACTCCTTGTGCATAGAGCAGTAGGGGATAGACTAACATGCATATTCATCAACCATGGGCTGCTTAGAGAGGGTGAGGAGGATGAAGTGCTTGATATGTTCAAGACTCTAGGGATAAAGCCTATCTACATAGATGCTAGTAGTAGGTTTCTTACAAGGCTCAAGGATGTTGAGGATCCAGAGGCAAAGAGGCTGATCATAGGGGAGGAGTTTGCTAGAGTATTTGATGATGCGGTTAAGGAGCATGGTCCATTCCATTGGCTTGCTCAAGGCACACTCTACCCAGATGTTATAGAGAGCGGGGTATCAGTATCAAGGGAAGCAGCAACCATCAAATCACACCACAACGTTGCTGGGCTTCCCAAATGGTTGAACCTCAAGGTATTGGAGCCTTTGAGGCAACTCTACAAGGATGAGGTTAGGCAGGTAGCAAGGCTTCTAGGTGTGCCAGAGCATATGGTGAGGAGGCATCCATTCCCAGGACCAGGGCTTGCTGTTAGGGTAATAGGCAAGGTTACTGAGGAGAAGTTGAGGATATGTAAGAGAGCAAGTAGGATAGTTGAGGAGGAGCTTGCTAGAGCAGGGTTGTATGATAAGGTGTGGCAGGCATTTGCAATTGTAGGTGATGATAGGGCTGTAGGGGTGCTAGGTGATGGCAGGGTATATGGGCATATAGTGAGCATAAGGGTTGTAGAGTCTGTAGATGCGATGACTGCAGACTGGGCAAAGTTACCCTATGAACTCCTAGCAAGGATGAGCAATAGGATAACCAATGAGGTTGAAGGTGTTACATGGGTAACATATGCTATATCAAGCAAGCCACCAGCAACCATAGAGCCGCAATAACAGATTGCTAGGGGATGATAAAATAAATTTGATTAGTTGATGCTTCTATGTCCCAGTTGGTTAGCATTGCATTATACTAAATACTCAACGTTATCATCAGTATTCTACCACTAGTACTATCATAATAGTAAGTAACATAACTTGTTGAGTACAATGAATGATATTCCTCATCTGTGTAACCTACTGGAAGTGTTGATGATGTGGTATGAATGATTGCCGTTATGATCTCTTAGCCTCCAACTGTATTAGCATACCAGCACACATACATGACTCTAAGTCTCTATCTATGCCTGTGAATGTGTAGCAAGAGCCATCAAGAGCCCATCTGCTGTTATTGGATGATCATGTACACTATTGGCAAATACAAGGAAAGCACCACTGCTGTATGTATATCTCTACTAACAAGAGTGTTAAAGCTGCCATTATACCCATCGTTAGTACAGTACTCTACCCCATCTTAATAACACCATAAAAGCATAACAACTTCCGTTTTTACAAGACCATCAAATATATACATTGGAAAGAATAACTTTACTCCTTACCAACAAGTCTCAACACATCATCCAGTGTTGGTGCTATTGCATTCTCAACATAGTATGCTGCAGATGCATTTGCAAAGAATAACCTTGTATGATCATCCATCTTGCAGAGATAGCCTAGTATATCAGCAGCATTCCACACATCCCCTGCTCCAGTTGCTATCTTTGAATCAACCTTGAATGCTCTAACCTCTTCATGATCCTTGCCATCTGATGTTGCTGAGCATATAGGTGTGTGAAGATCAACCCTTATGGCAAGTGTAGAAGCGATACCTCTACAGAGTCTAGCAACATCATCGATGGAGTAGTTGTATGGCAATGGTTCAAGTTCTAATGTATTAGCAACTATCCTAGCCTCATTCTCATTCATGCTTAGAACATCTAGCCTGAACCTCCCTTCAAGTATCGCATCAACAAACTCCTTACCCCTTCCTCCTAGATCTGCTGTATCTATGAAGTGCAGTGCTCTGCTGGATGTGTTGAATGCCTTCTCTGCAAGTTCAGTACCCTTCATGTTGCTTGCCCAATTAACCACTGCTACACATGATGCATTGCTAAGAATATACTCAAGCCCTTCAAGCCTATCAGCACCAAAGTATGCATTATCTCCAACATCGCTTAGCATAACATTTGCTACTCTTCCATAAACAAATTCTAAGGATACTGTGTAACCCTGCTTCCCATTCAGCAGTATGAGATCTACGTTGCTTAAACCTGTGAACGTATGCCTTAACATCATTCTACCATAATCATCTGCAACCGTTATCAACTTGCATCTTGCATCTAACATTGCTAATGCATATGCAAGGTTTACAGCATTCCCTCCCTTCATCTCAACCTGCTCAATCCCCCTTATACTACCACCTCCTGCTTCAATCTTACCCTTCATGCTTGAGAGCAGATCATCTGGAGAGATGCCTCTTAGCCTAACTATCCTGTCTATGAAGAAGTCATGCATAGCAACTGTATAGCCTATATTCCTTACAGATGAGAGATCGATACCTAGATCCAATCCAACCCATCTAACTAATTAAATAAAATAAAAATTTATTTGATATATCTTTCTTTCTTTCTTGACTCAACAAGATATGGCGTATATGCTATCAATAACTAACTCACTACACTACACTACTCCATACCGCCCATACCTTCACCACCAGCACCCTCCTCGCCTTCATGACCCTTGCCTCCCTTTGGCATCTCAGCCTTTGCTGCTGCTATAACATCATCTATGCGTAGTATCATTATCGCTGCTTCAGTAGCTGCCTTCATAATCTGTGACTTGACAACAGCAGGCTCAAGAACCTCCAACTTGTACATATCTGACACCTGTGTATTCTTAACATCAACACCAGTCCACTTTGAGCCCTTGTTCTGCTTTGACCTCAACTCAGTCATAGTATCTATTGGGTCCATGCCAGCATTCTCTGCTAGCGTTAATGGTATAACCTCAAGCGCCTCAGCGAACCTTATTGCTGCTAGTTGCTCCCTTCCAGGAAGGGTACTTGCCCATGACCTTAACTCCTTTGCTATATAAGCCTCTATGCTACCCCCTCCAGCCACTATTGCAGGGTTCTCAACAACATCCTTCACAACCATTATTGCATCATGTATGCTCCTATCAGCCTCATCAACAACCCTCTGTGATCCTCCCCTTATCAGTATCGTAACTGCTCTAGGATCCTTGCACCCTTCAATGAATACCCATTTATCAGTCTCAACCTTCCTCTCCTCAACAAGGTCAGCATAGCCTAGATCTGATGATGCTAACTCCTCGATGTTTGTAACAACCCTTGCACCAGTTGCCTTTGCTAACTTGTACATATCTGACTCCTTAACCCTCCTTACTGCTAGTACTCCAGCCTTTGCTAGATAGTGTTGAGCCATATCATCTATACCCTTCTGGCATATCACAACGTTTGCACCTGTAGCAACTATCTTATCTACCATGCTCTTCAGCATCCTATTCTCCTCCTCAAGGAAGAGCTTCATCTGCTCTGGACTGTTTATCCTTATCTTTGCATCAAACTCTGTCTTCTCTATCTCTAATGGAGCATTGATGAGAGCAATCTTTGCCTTCTCTACCCTCTTTGGCATCCCTCCATGAACTACCTCCTTGTCAAGCAC
>BEHG01000108.1 GCA_002898655.1 archaeon HR04 | reverse complement strand
CCCTCCCGAGAAGAGGCCACCACCGTTTAGGGAAGGGCGGCCATAGAAGATGGCGTTGATGGGGTGGGGGTGTAGGCAGCAAGCCGCAAGGCGAGCTGTAAGCCCGCCACTCCCAATAGCCCAACGCAACTATCCTGGAGCGCAATAACCATGCGTGGCGATAGTAGTGGTTTTATATGAGAGTAAGAGAATCATTATCACTATCACTACTACTAAGTAGTGAAGATCAATCAAGTCATATTGTTGGATCTGTAGTGGTTTAGATCTATGAGTGGCTTATATTGGTGGATGATGGATGACTTTTGTAGATGGGAGGTATAGGTACTACATCTATGAGTGATCTTAGCATAACAATGATATCATCTACACTACAAGTTGTACCAAAAGCCTTTATACAACGAACCCTGTACTCTCTTCCTTTTATTACCTGTATCCATAACTCATACTTGTACAACAGCTTGAAGAGTACTGATAATGACTTCTTAATAATCTCATATTCATTGTACGTTGGCTCCCTAAGTACTGATAGATCCGATAGACTCCATATATCGGTGATAGAAGTAGTAGAGGTTGCAGCAGCATCATCACAGTCACAGCAACTACCATCGGTTCTATAATCACTCTGATCTGTATCTTGGGCATTATCTAGTGCAAGTATCTTTGGCGCATATCTATGCCTGCTTACGAAGATAGATAGCCCATCCCTAACCAGCATACCAAAGCCCCATAGTACTACCTCGTAACCCTCAAAAAATATATGGTATCTACTGCTGCCCATATTCGGCCTTGGGGGTCTATACCTCCTGAATCCAAAGAGGAGGAGTAGGTTGCCATCACACTCTATATCCCTACCTATATTCCATAGTATGAGATCTATAAGTCTCTGTATAGATGTCTTATTCAGTTCTACCATATACTATGATCAACCACCTAGCCCAACAGCATCGCCTTGTTTGCATGCAGATACTCCTCTACCTTAACCACCTGTCTTAGATGTTCTATCAACCTGCCAACTATGCTAGGATGTATAGCAACGAAGAGATCGTTTGCAGAATATGGTGTTCTTAACCTGCTTGGTGTACACCCTAACCCTATAACTATACCCTTCATAAGGTACGCCTCTCCTAGGATGGCACAGGTTGGTCTGCTCCTTATCCTGTACTCTATCCCTGCACGCTCTGCTGCATCCACAACCAGCATGACCTGCTCTGCATTACAGAAGAATGTTATTAGGTCTAGATCGTTACCTGGAACTACATCTCCCTCTAACATATCTACTGGTATATAGGATATTGCTGCCTTCCTTGGAAGTCTTGGTAGTTTGGATATATCCTCCATGCTTAACCATCCTATACTGGTTAGGAGTTTAACATCATCATTATCTTTAACCTCAGCAGCCTCTCTGAGACCATGTATGACCTTGCCTATACTACAGTTATGGTCGCCATCAAAAGTATAGAATGTAGAGTCTATTCCAAACCTCCAGAATGAACAGCTTGCTGGGGCGTATCCCATAAACCTTCTTCTACTAGATGGTGGCTCATCTTCTAGGCGTATTATGATTGGACTGTTCTCTAGCTTCAATAGCCGACCGATCTCCTTCAACATCTTTATCACCTCGCTATAATAATCTGAGTGGTCCTTATTATTAAATATTATTATGGAATATTCTAATTAATATTAATAAATACATGCATTAACTGCATATGAATATCCAAAATGATTAAATTGTTAATAGAGGGAGAGGTATAATATGGTAGTTAACGCTAACATCGTCAGATGTAAAGAGTGTAATTGCGCAAGGGATGATTGTATGAGCAAGTTGAATGGAGAGAGGTGTAGATACTGCAAGTATGAGAGGTGCTGCTGCATACAATATGCATATGCATGAACCATCTCTACTAGTTTATATGTTAGGTGATGATGATCCTAGCAAGTGCAGTGCAAGCAAACTTCTAAGGTTCAATATGGTTAAGAGGGTAAACAGGGTACCATACAGAACCATACTGCTAGATCCATACTCAAACATACCATTGCTTAACAGTGATGGAGATGAGTGCACATCTATAACTCTTATCGACTGCTCATGGGTTAATGCTAGTAAGGCATTTGCAAGGATCAAGGTACTAAAGAGGAGGAGGCTGCCTCTCCTCCTTGCTGCAAACCCTATCAATTATGCAAAGGTAGCAAAGTTAAGTAGTGTAGAGGCTCTAGCAGCAGCATGCTACATCCTTGGATACCAGCATCTAGCATATGAACTGTTAGCAAAGTTCAAGTGGGGTAGCACGTTCATAACGCTCAACCATGAACTCCTTGAGGAGTATAGCAGGGCTGAGAGCATAGAAGATGTTGTTAGGATAGAGCAGGAGTACTCTCTTACGGAAGCGTTGGATAGGATGATGATGATAGGTATGTAAGGTCATGGTGGGGGTATGTAGAAGTTCAACCTTGCCTCATGGTAATCCCTTATAACTGCCCTTGCTGCCTCTTCAACTAAAGGCTCTCTATCACTCTTGTAGAACCATCCCCTCTTCCTTGCTATATGCTCCAATACCTTGTATGGGTCTGTTATGCTTAAACCGTAAGCATCCCTTATAGCATCTGGGTTATTTGCAATGATCCTCTCTATTAGCCTTAATGCTAGCTCAACTGGATCCCTCAACTCCTCTGGTGCGCTACATCTAACAGCATATGCAACAGGGTCTACATGCTCAAGGTCTATAGGTAGCATCCCAGGGGTATCGTACATGTAGAGATAACCTGCTATCTTGAAGATCTGCATGCCCCTTGTATAGCCTGGGCTCCCTGGTACTGGGCTTGTACTTGCACCATGCCTCCTCCTTAACGAATTTACTATGGATGATTTACCAGTCTTTGGATACCCTACAACCATTGCTATGCTTATCCTACTCTCCCCCTTTGCTACCCTCCTTGGTATCTGTAGCATGGTTTTAGTATAGACCATCCCTTTATGATACCCCACATCCCTAATCCTTGCATACTTGAGCATCAACCTCTTTAGATCATCTATACCATATAGACTCTTGCTTGATGTGCATATGCATCTCAACCCTTCAGAGGATAACCTGCTAGCCCATCCTCTAGCAACATGCTCTGGTACCAGATCTGACTTGTTTAATGCTATGATCAAGGCTTTGCCATTCTTGAGCACGTACTCCTCCAGCATCCTGCTCCTTGTATACTCTGGCTCCCTAGCATCTATAACCTCTACAACTATATCTACCCCATCTTTACCATCTATCATCCTTCTGATCTGCTCCCATCTTGCTATCCTCATACCTCCCTCCTCTATCTGTATATATGGGATCGCAGTAATATTATTGGTGGTGCAAGCTGGTGGGCAGGTCACCTGTTAAAGGAGGAAACTCCTCCCTCCAGGCAGGGGTGCGACCCAGCGATGGGTAGCCAGAGATGGCTGGCAATGGTACAGAAATGGTATCCAGCCTAGGTAAGATGATGCCTAGAAGGCTGATGTTCCTAGGGTAGGAGTGAAACAACCAACCCGCACGGGGCAAGGCCAAATAGGATCGATGAGTCCTGCCAGAGATCCAGGTAGGCTGCTCAGCCGAATCCTGCCTAGAACAGAAGGAGGGTTACGGCCAGCATGCACCACCATTCCAACATATACCATGCTAGCAGTTGGTAACCAAAAATTCATGCACATCGGAACTTACCCGACAAGGCATTTGGCTACCTTAAGCAACACATTATTAAATTAAATTAAAAAATGGGTTATACTCTACTTCTTGTTTGCCCTCCATATAACAAAGCCTGCTATTCCACCCATCATGCCAGCAAATACTAGAAGCACCATGAGAGGGAAGTTCCCTGTTGATGACTGCTGCAACTGACCTTGTGGCTCAGTGAGATACACCCTAGCAGCATCCCCATGCTCATCCCTTATAGGCTCAGCCCAGTAGTATATGTCTAGTGTTGCACTTATTGGAGGATCCTGTATAGTCATG
>BEHG01000107.1 GCA_002898655.1 archaeon HR04 | reverse complement strand
TGGTACTACACCCTTTATTGTACCATCCCTTATGCTCCTCAGTATTGCTTCCATGTTGCTCCCCCTACCAGATACAAGTATTGCAAGGTTTATGCTCATGAAGTTGATGTTAACTGCTTTATATATAAGTGCATGGACGCTGTTATGCTGATGATGCATGGGATATAGGATGGGTAACAGATAACCTCACCATATGAACTGTAAGAATAATACATAAGGTCCTTAATATTATAATGAAAAGTAGGTGAGTGGGTATGCTAGCATAGCTAGCATATGAAATAGGAGTTGGATGTATGGCAGTGTTGAGAGTAGTATGCTAAAGCATTACTCAAACTTTATAAAGGCTCTGACAGAAGAGGTTTCAATTTTGGCTTTGCAAGAGTATAATGGATTTCAATCTAAAATCACCATAACCATAATGGTATTAGGCATGAGATGCTAAGTTAGGTGCAGTAAACTATCAGAACTGTTGCAATGGACTAGATGAAGAGAGATTAATTACATAAATGGCTCTAACATTCTCTTTCTCCCATCTTTTGCTATGACGCATTAAATAAGGAAGGAGGAGGATGAGCAGGCTCTGAATAACCAACAATTCACCAAATCTTAATAAGGCATCTACCATCCCTTATTCTGATGCTCATACACTCAGACTCTGGCATGATAGTTGAGTACAAGGGAAGGAGGATTGCCCTAGACCCAAAGAACGATACAGATGTAGATCTTGTATTTGTGTCACATGCACATACAGATCATATGCATAGATCATCTAGAATAATAAATAATTATGCTATAGCATCCTTCCAGTAGTAGAAGGTCTTATACCATCTCTCGCTGTTCTTACACCTTTTATGCTATATGGGTATTAGGGATACAAGTTCTATAGAGGATAGTACACAATCTTAGGGTTCCATAATAGGAACATTCTTCCCTATAGTAGTATGAGTTTGCTGTACTATTGCTCTGTATACTGTATAAAGAATGACTAGCATATTCTTTCTTTTTGCTTGCTTGCTTACTTGCTGTTGTGCTGGTGGTTGTGCTAATAACGTGATTATGCCTATTGCTACTGTTACTACCATTGCTATTGCTCTAGCATTGTACTCTTCGCAATAATATAATAGTTGACTATTTATACAAGAATAACACCTAAATATACATGGAAGAAGAGCATGAGTTAATTAATTCATATATTAAATACCTGAAATATGTTAAAGAATATGAAGAAAAAAGGGTAATAGATCTTTCAGATGTTAACTTCTTTTATCCAACCACATTATTACCATTATTAATATACATACAAGATAACAAGTGTAGGTATATCAAGCCTAATGATCGTAATATTGCTAACTATTTCGAACTTATAAAGAAGGGGGAGATGATATCTAATAAGCCATCCTCTGATATACCACTTATCCTTCTAAAAGAGAATGAAAGTTATCCTAATCCTATACTTGATAATTTGAAGAAATGGTTATCAAATATATATCCTGCTTTAGAGTATATAATTGGAGAATTGGTTGATAACATCTATCAGCATTCTAGGTGTGAGAGTGCATATATTATGGCTCAGAGGTATGATAACAGGGGATTCATTGAATTTGCTTTAATAGATGATGGTATAACTATAAAGGGCAGTTTACTGGAAGGTAAGAAGATAGATGCTAATCAGGATGATAGTATTGCTATCTACAAAGCACTAGAAGGTTATTCATCAAAGGCTGAACGTGGTAGAGGTTATGGCCTCTCTACCTTAACACGTTTGATAACAGAGGTATTAAAAGGAGAGATATTTTTAGCTTCAGGCAAGGGTCTTATGTATCTCACAGAGAGAAGAGGATTTATTTCAGATATAGACAGAAGACTTAAGGGTACTCTTATAAGTATTAGATTAGTGTTAAAGTTAGTTAATACCATGAGGTTTGATCTAGTAAGTGAGGTTGATAAATATATCAACTTAAAACAATATAGTATTCTACCTTTATCAACTAAGAATTTATCAGATAATTATGCAAATAACCTAAATTAATTACAATGATTCTAGATTAGTTTTTATATTAGCATTATGCTATATATAGTATGACAGGTAGAGAGGCTGAAAGGATAGCAACAACAGATAACAATAATAGCAATGTTGTAGTGATTAGGTTGAAGGATCGTGTACCAAGGCTTGATATGCGTATTACTTGCAATAAACTCTTTGATTATATAGAGTCATTACCAAACACAAATATCATAGTAGACTTTACTGGCTTTGATATAGCAACAAGATCCTTCATACACCAATACATTATAAGGAAGGAGAAGAGTGAGAAGAGGATAGAAGAGATAAACCTCTCTCCTACAATAGAAGGTTTATTCAAGATTGTAAAGAAGCAGATAGAAGAGCCAAGGATTCTACAGTAAGTGCTATAGCATCATTCCAGTAGTATATGTTGCAATGGACTAGATGAAGAGAGATTAATTACATAAATGGCTCTAACATTCTCTTTCTCCCATCTTTTGCTATGACGCATTAAATAAGGAAGGAGGAGGATGAGCAGGCTCTGAATAACCAACAATTCACCAAATCTTAATAAGGCATCTACCATCCCTTATTCTGATGCTCATACACTCAGACTCTGGCATGATAGTTGAGTACAAGGGAAGGAGGATTGCCCTAGACCCAAAGAACGATACAGATGTAGATCTTGTATTTGTGTCACATGCACATACAGATCATATGCATAGATCATCAGATATAGGTAGGAGGGTTCTAGCATCAAGAGAGACGCTAAGGATAGCAGAGGCTAGAGGCTTTAGATACCATAATGCTAGCAATGAGCCTGATCAAATGCTTGAGATGATAGACTCTGGTCATGTTCTAGGCTCTAGGGCACTCTTGATAGATGATAGGATACTCTACACTGGCGATATATGCACTAGGGATAGGGCATTCCTAAAAGGTGCAAGGTTACCTAGATGCGATACCCTAATAATAGAATCAACATATGGGAGAAAGGGGTTTAGGTTCCCAAGTGTAGATGATGTTATACATAGGGTTAACATGCTCATAGCAGAGATGTACTCCAAAGGTATACCAGTAATACTCATGGGCTACCCACTAGGCAAGGCACAGATCATAACAAGCCTATTCAGGCACTGGAAGCCCCTCTACATACATGAGAGTGTAGCAAGGATGAACAGGGTATACAGGGAACTTGGTATAGAGTTGGGTGATGATGATGCTATAGTTTATAGCATCAAGGATGATGGCTATGGCAATAGCCTAAAGTATGGTCCATGGTTGATGGTTGCACCTAAGCAGAGCAACAACTCCCCATTCGTTAAGAGGATGAAGAAGTATCACAATGCTGTAACCATAGCATTTACAGGTTGGGCGCTGACTCATTGGCATTCAAGGTTCCATGACTACACCATCCCCCTGAGTGATCACTGCGACTTTTATGAACTTGTACAGGTTGTAAATGTATGTAAACCAAACAAGATCTATACCTTCCATGGATTTGCTGAGGAGTTTGCATCCCATCTTAGAGAGATGGGCTATGATGCAGAGGCTTTAGGCAGCAAGTGTAGCATACTTGACTACTTGTAGTAAGAGATTCAACGTAATGAATAATAGTGCTTCAACACCTGCATGGTATGTGTAATGATAAGGCATGCTGATGAGCTCTACACTTACAGGGATGAGGATGTTATAGGTATGCTTGATAGTGTTGTTAGGGAGTGGGTTAGGAAGAGGTTCAGATCGTTAACCCCTCCACAGAAGTACTCTATACCAAGCATACTCCAAGGGAACAACACCCTTGTTGCAAGCCCAACAGGCTCTGGCAAGACGCTCAGCGCATTCCTAAGCATAATAAGCGAGCTGGTAAGCCTTGCAAGGAAGGATATGCTTGAGGATAAAGTCTACTGTATATACGTAAGCCCACTACGCTCACTTAACAACGATATAGCAAAGAACCTTAGGGAGCCTCTGGAGGAGTT
>BEHG01000106.1 GCA_002898655.1 archaeon HR04 | reverse complement strand
GGATGGGGTATAACTGTTTGGTATGTTGACCTCAACTCCTCCAGGGCAGTATATGCATCTTCCATGTGGGCATGGATATGGTTTTGGCATGACTGAGATCACTGCTACACCAGATGCAGTCCTAGATGGTTTAACCATTAGGAGCATCTTGAGCCTTGCAAACCTATCAACTAGAAGAGGCTCATGTGCAAGATCACTCCCATGAGTCTTATGGTAGTAACTCTCAACGTATGCAAGTATATCTGAATTCTTTGGTAGTGTAGGTAAAGAGTACTTGCTTGCTATAGCCTTGATGATCCTCTTCACCCCTAGCCTATCTATGCAAGGATCATCTACCAGTGCCTTGGCTATCTCCATACATGCAATCTCATAACTACCCTCATTGCTATCATGTATCTGCATTGTATGATCAAGATGCTGAATTAAATATATTGGTTAGCATATGAGCCCAACCCAATCTTCAGCATAGAATAGAACCTAACCCATTCCTCACCTGCTGAACCTTATACATGGTCTATCAACACTTACGCCATTGAGCATCATCCTATAGGTAGAGAGCCCATCTATGCATAACTCTCTGCTATCCTTCTTCACAACGTATATCTTGATGAGGAGTGTATTGGCATCTATGTGCACCTGATCACTACCATCCCTTACAACAGATGTTAATATCCTTCCATCCTCTGTTACTACCTTGACCTTTGCTATGAAGCCATCATCAGCAACAACCCTTATAGACCCTATATATAGGGAAGGAGTCTCAGCATGTATGAAGGCAATTCTCCTCCCTTCTACACCACGCATATGTATTACATCAGATCCTCCTGTATTGGTAAGGTCATCAACATTAATGTATAGAATAGCATCATTATCATCCAATGCATTAACAAGTATGCATGAGTCTAAGGTTGAGGCTAAACATACCCTGTATACACCAGCAGCAAGATTAATGCTGGTTGTGTTCTCATAAACCTTAACACCATCTGAACCTACAACTGTAACCTTGCCTACCATCTTGCTTGAATATCCTTCAAACCTTATCTCCTTGCTCCCCCTCCATACCCAGTATGGGTAGAGGTCTGGCTTTATGTAGAGTTCATTCTTGATGAGATCTGATGTAAGGAATGCTCTTTGCACAGATACCCATGCAGTATAACCATCGATCTTTATCTTGCACCAAAGATAGCCTAGCATCCTTCCATACCTATCTCTAGGCTCAAGAGGATCGATGAGTATGTATGCATTACCATCACTGCATAGGCTCTGTAGGTAAGCCTTTGCATCACTACCTAGAGGCTCCCTCAACTCATACGCATTGTAGCCTACAAGCCTGAGGTTCTCCTTCTTATCAAGCAGTCTAACAGTATCCCCATCAACAACGCTTATCCTAGCATACTCTGCATTTGGGTGATGATGCTCAAGTATGATGAGATCGTATTTCTTCATGCTCATGGCTGAGCCTTCCTGCAGTAGAGAGGGTGATTGCAGTAGCAGCAGTAGTAGTAATAGTAATGGTAGTAGAATGAATAACATTGGTTGTGGTTGTATTGATGCAATACTAACCATGCTTGTTACCTTAACCCTTCTGTTATGCATGATATCTATAAAGGATATTAATATTAAAATTTTCCTGTTTTGGATAACAAGGCAGGTGTTCAAAACAAAAAATAGGGTGTAAGTCTTAAGCTATAGACAGTTCAGGGAACGTTGCTTGAGGTACCTTAAGTTCGCTCTGTAACTTCCTTATCTTCTGAGCATACTCTATCATCTTCTCCCTATCTCCTTGCACCTTGGCTATCTTGTACCCCTTCCAAGCCTTCCTCAATGCACCCCACGTCTGCCCTACCGTGAACGTTGCCTTTGCCTCTCTTGCTCTTGGCATGAGATGAGATAAGTGCATAGGATTATTATCATGTTAGTAGAGGATTGTTAATACTATGGTCAATTTGTGTTTATATAAACCAATCCATCTATTGTATGATCAGTTATAGATGGAATGATCTGTTACTACTATATTCCCAACACTGGGACTGTCAACTTCTATTAATGTTAATGATCAAGATCATGTTTTCTTCCTTTCCTGTATGATATGGAAGATGGTATAGCAAGGACGATGCTGTATGTAACCTTAACAACCAACCAACTCTACCTTGTTCTGGAATATATTATATCCTTTCCTTCATTCATTCATTCATTCATTACTTGCTCTCTTTATTTATATAGTGTGATTACACAAGTTGACAGTCACGATGACAGAAGTAAGACTGGATTAGAAGCATGGAAAAGCGACCCATGTGATACTTAAGGGGGTTAAGTACCTATATGTTTAGGTTTGCCACTCTTTAGTCTACACCCAAAAGAGACTACAGAGGATCTCTTTGGAAGAGAGCAGGAGATTAAAGAACTTATTAACCTAGTTAGAGAAAAAAGATGGGTAGCCATACTAGGTCCAAGGATGGTAGGGAAGACTAGCCTAATCAAGGCAGCAAACAGAGAGTTAAAGAGGATGGGTATTAAAGCAGTCTACATAAACCTGTGGGGCGTAAGAGGAGCTCATGGTCTTTTAAATGCTATAGCAGAAGGACTCAATCGGGAGGAGTATACTGCAGAGGATTAGGAGAGTTGCTAAACATATAGAAGGGATATCTATTGGGGCAGAGGGTATCTCTATCTCTTTATCCAGATCTAGAAGACCTATGGCAACTATATGGGATCTACTAGCAGCTATAGGAGAAGAAGGGGATTGTTTGGTGATCGAACTTGATGAGGTTCAGGAGTTATCATCGATCTCAAATCATCTACTACCCCTACTTGCCAATATATTCAATACGTACCCAAAGATAGTCTTCATCTTCACTGGTTCTATCTTTGGTCTTATGAAGGCATTACTTGAACCTAGATCTACCTCGCCCCTCTACGGTAGATCTCCAGCAAGGCTATACCTGCAGCCCTTTACAAAGGAGAAGGCTATAGAATTCCTAAGACGTGGGTTCAATGAATATAACAAGCCTATAAAGGATATAGAGATGGAGGCTGTTGAGAGGCTAGATGGCATCCCAGGTTGGCTGACTCTTTATGGGAATAACGTAGCAGTTAGAAATATACCTCATAGAATTGCACTTGAAGAGACAGTAGCAGAGGGTACCAAAATAGTTAAGGATGAGCT
Organism: archaeon HR04; assembly: GCA_002898655.1. GTDB lineage: Archaea > Thermoproteota > Nitrososphaeria > Nitrososphaerales > Nitrosocaldaceae > Nitrosocaldus. Next base: position 919 of record BEHG01000106.1, on the reverse strand, counting down.
TGAACACTTCCTAGAGGGGAGGGATAGGATACTTTACATAACTGCCCTTAAAGCCATGGCTATATCTGCACGGTGGAGAGATGTAAAGAATGTAATAGAGACAAGGAGAGGAGGTTCAGTTAACGATGCAACTATATATAACATAATAGAGAATCTAAAGGCTGCAATGCTAATAGGTGAAGATGAAGGCGTGTATGTAGTCAAAGATCCAATACTGAGGAGCTTGTTATTAACTTCCCAAATTGATTGAGGATACACTTTATTTTGTGTACTGATTTATTATCTAACATAGCATCTTAATGGGGTTGTCAAGATAATACTGATCGATTTGAGTGCTAATTCAGAATGAGGAGAGAAAGGAGGGAAGGGGATTATATTATAGTATGCTATACTATACTGTATATGTATTGAATACTCACTCATTGCTATGTTCTCTTACCATCAACCTTATAAGGAAGGGGTAAGATATAGGCTTACCTGCTATGCCTATTACTGTATTATAACATAACAACTAAATGAAGTTTACTTGTCTACACATGCTATTGCTACTACTTCTGCTATTACTCTTGCTACTACTCTTATCCTTGCTATCCACATATAATGGGCTACAAACCGCATGACTGGTGGGTGCGGGCGGACTCGAACCGCCGACCACCTGCGTGTAAGGCAGGTATCCTAACCAACTAGACGACGCACCCCATAGCCTCTTCTCCCTCCACCACCATCTTTTAGATATTGCTATCTAGATTATAAATAATCTTTACCTTATCTTGGAGATGGATGAGGCTATAGTCAAGCATTAAACCTGTATGTTATCTGCTTTACAGCCTAATGCTAAAGTACTATTCTAGTGATAATCTTGGTATGGAGAGTAGTATTATAAGAGACGATGTTGTAAGAGAGGGGTTAGAGTACGCAT
>BEHG01000105.1 GCA_002898655.1 archaeon HR04 | reverse complement strand
TAAGCAAGCATTCATGGAGTTCGTTCAGGGCAAGAGGGAGCGGTAAGTGAGTAAGTTGAGTTAGATAGGTAGGAGGTAGGGAGGAGGGAGGTAGGGAGGAGGGAGGTAGGGAGGGAGGTAGGGAGGGAGGTAGGGAGGGAGGGGATGGTGATAACCTTTATCAGATGATGTAATAATCATTGCCCCTCAACTCCATCATCCTTGCCCTCCTGACTGTTCTACTCAACTCCACATCTACATCGCTTATAAGTACATGCTCCCCAGCAGATGCTACCACTACATAAGGCAGTACTATATCCAATGACTCATTACGCACTAGATCAACTATTATGCTCATACCTCCATACTCCTTACTGCATAGGTTGGGTGCTACCACAGGAGTCCTGTTCTCCAATGCTCTAGCCTTAACATATATATGCCATGGCTCAATCCCCTCATTCACTATCTTTGATGGGAAGAAGAGTATATCTGCGCCATTCCTTGCTGCAAGCCTTGCAACCTCAGGGAATACAACATCATGGCATATACCTATCCCAAACCTTACACCATTATGCTCGAATATCCTTATCCTCCTTCCTGGCTTCACCATACTCAACTCTCTACCAAATGGGTGGAGTTTGAACTGCCTACCAACTATGCTACCATCTGCACCTATAACTGGGGCTGAGATGTATATGCTTCTAGCAGTATTACTATTGCTATTACTACTATTGCTATTGTTATTGCTATTGCTATTACTGCCATCACTGCTACTACCAACACCCTCATTACCATGGATGTTCATGCCTTCGCAATCATCCTCATCAATATACTCAAAGAACGCTCCTGCTATTACAACCATATTATGCTCCCTTGCAACATCCTGTATTGGCTTAAGTTCATCTATACTCTCTAGATGCTTTGGGTACCACTGCTCTGGTAAGCATACTATCTCAGAGTTTGCTGCACCAACCTGATGCAACAGTTTTATAGCATGCTCCATTGCATCATCTGGACTATCCTTCAACTCCAATTGAAGGAGTGCTACCCTAGTCATCCCCAATCTATAATCCAATGATAATTAATTTATTACTATCTATCTATTCCTTTTCAAGGAGCATAAAAATAGTTCACCCCCACCTATTTATTCAAGCATGAGAGGTAAGCATCCATGGTATATATAAGGAAGGTTGAGATATCTGGCTTCAAATCATTTGCTAGGAAGAGCACGATCCTAAACCTTGATAGAGGGCTTGTATGCATAACAGGACCAAATGGTTCTGGTAAGAGCAACATACTTGATGCTATAGCATTTGCTCTTGGGGAGAATAGTGTAAGAGCGCTCAGGGTAGATAGGTTACAATCACTCATACACGATAGTAATGGTAGAAGTGCTAGAGAAGATGATAGGATGGTGAATGGTGATGATGATGGTGAGGGAGAGAAGGGAGGGGAAGGGAGGGAGAAGGATGGTGGTGATGGTGATGAGATGGTTAAGATCAGGAAGGGTAGAGATGGTAAGAGGAGAGCTGTTAAGGTTAGCATAACGTTCGATAACAGCGATAGAAGGATACCAATGGACTCAGATACAATAACCATAGCAAGGGAGATGTATGAGAATGGAGAGAACCAGTACTACCTTAATGGTAAGCATGTAAACAAATCAACCATAACAAACCTGCTTGATGTTGCACTTGCCACGCCTAACAAGTTGAACATAGTGCAGCAAGGCATGGTCATGCGTATAGCAGAACTCAACCCTGAGGAGAGGCGCAGGATAATAGAGGAGATAATAGGCTTATCGTACTTCGATGAGAAGAAGGAGGAAGCTATGAAGCAGTTGGCTGAGGCAGATAGGAGGCTTGAGATTGCACTTGCAAGGATGGGCGAGATAAGGAGCAGGATAGATGAGCTTGAGCAGGAGCGTAACGATCAGTTGAGGCTTGAGTTCCTTGCAAGGGAGATAGAGAGGCTCAAGCATATACAGATGAGGGATATGATCAAGCATACAAGGGAGAGGCTTGATGAACTTGAGAGCATCATAAAGCAGAGGAAGGAGGAGGTTGAGAGTATAAGCAAGAGCATAGAGGATCTTAGGGGTAGGATAGCTACTCTTGAGGAGGAGAGGAGCAGGTTCATAAGGCAGGTTGAAGAAGCATCAAAGGCAAAGGCTGAGATGAGCAGGCAATTATCCAGCATGATAATGAGGGTTGAGCAGTTAAGGGCTATGCTCAATGCAAATCAGAACAGGATAGTAACGATAGGGAAGAGCATTCCCATGCTTATAAAGGAGAAGGATGCCCTTCTAGCAAGAGTCAAGGCTGTTGAGCAGGAGGTTAATGGGCTAAAGGATGCACTTGATAGGCTCATTCAAGAGAGAGGGAAGGTGGAGGAGGAGATGAGCAGTGTGAATAACAGGTTAAGCATGCTAAGCAAGGATTACTCTAGCAAGAGGGAGGAGGAGAAGGGAGTAGAGGATGAGGTTAAGAGGCTTGTAGATGGCTACTCAAGCATAGAGTTGAAGATAGCAGCGTTGGAGGAGAGGATCAAGGTATCAAGAGAGAGCATAATAGCATTAGAGAGGAGGAATGAGAAGATGCTCGAGGAGATGAGCAATCTAAACCAACTGCTCTCGAGGCTAGCAAGCAGGAGGGCTGAGTATGCTGAGGAGTTGGATAGGCTTGATGATGCAATGGCTAAGGCAGAGGCAAGGAGGATGAGGCTGGTTAAGCATATTGATGGAGCATCAAGCATAGTAGAGAGGGCTGAGTATGTTACAACAAGGTATCAGGCAGAGATTGATGTAGCGATGCAGGGAGAAGATGGTACAATAGCAAGGCTGATTGAGAGTTTAGGGGATGCTGCTGATAGGTTTGGGATAGTTGGTATGCTTCAAGGTCTAATAACATGGGATGCAAGGTATGATAGAGCTGTTATGGCTGTTGGCTCTAACTGGTTGAAGGCATTGGTAGTAAGGGATGTTGGCTCCATGATTAAAGTGCTTGAGTATGTAAAGAGTTCAAGACTGACAAGGGTTACAATTATACCTCTTGATATGGTTGTTGAGTGTGAAGAGATCAAGAGTATAAGGCTTAGGAGGAGAGGTAGTAGTAATAGTAGTAGAGGTAATAGTAATAATAGTAGTGATGATGGTAGTAGTGAAGGTAAGAGCAAGAATACAGATGCTAATAATGATAGTGATAGAGAAGGGGCTTATAACAGCACTGATACCAATAAGGCTGCTGATACTGAAGGTAAGGCTAACAGCATAAGTAACCATGAGCAGATACTATACCCATTATCACACTTCATAACATCAAGGTATAGGGGTCTTGTGAACTTCATATTTGGTGATACCATCCTAGCATACTCTAGGGATGATGCTATAATCCTAGCAAGAAGAGGCTATAGAGTAGTTACCATAGATGGGGAGTTCTTTGAGCCTAGCATCAAGGCAGCAACGCTAGATATCAACACAAGGGTAAGTGATGTAATAAGAATGATAGCAAGGAGCAGATCTCTCAAGGAGTTAAGGGATGCTATATCACTACTAAAGCAGGTTATAGAGAGGAAGAGGGAGGAGGTAAAGAGCATCGATGCAATGATACAGGATATTGAGGGGAAGAGGAGAGCAACAATCACTGATATAGCAAAGATAGATGCAGAGATTGAGCAGGTTAAAGGTACAATTGCTAGAAGTGAGCAGATGATCAAGGATAATAAGGAGAGGATTGAAAGGCTGAGGGAAGAGATGCTTGTAATGCAGGAGCAGATCAACACACTCATATCTGAGCGCTCTACACTGAAAGGGAAGATCTCTACTCTAAGAGAACGTATGAATGCTTTAGGTGAGGATAAGGATAGGTTAGAGAGGGCTATGGAGGAGGCAAGTGGTGTTAAGAGCATGCTTGTAACCAAACTTGAGCAACTAGAGAGGGAGAGGAGGAGCCTTATGAGCAGTATATCAGCAAAGAACTCAGAGAGGGATAGCATGCTAAGGCGCATAGAGGATGTAAGGAAGGGTTTAGAGCAGGCAAAGGCAGATGCGAGAGAGAGTGCTCAGATAGTGAGGAGGTGCAGGGATGAGTTGGATGCTCTAACAGAGGAGTTGA
>BEHG01000104.1 GCA_002898655.1 archaeon HR04 | reverse complement strand
TAGTTGTTGATACATACATGCATAGAGTACAGGTATTCGATGCCAACGGTAACTTCCTCTTCAAGTTTGGAAAGGAAGGATCAGGAGATGGCGAGTTCATGTTTCCAACTGGTGTTGCTGTACGTGATGATATGCTTGCTGTGGTTGATACTGGGAACAACAGGGTTCAGTTATTCAAGATCAGCAGTAGGGATGGTATAGAACTGGGCAAGGATGAAGGCAAATCATCACTACAACTGCTAAATGGTACTGTGGATGTTGGGCAGAGCATAAGGGCAGTTGTACACTCCAGCATGAACACCGCAAGGTTCATCTGGATAGGCCCAGATGGTAGCATAGTAAGAGATGTAACAAAGGAGATAAGCAATGGCAAGGCTGAGGATGAGTTGATCCCAAGTATGGAAGGTGCATGGAACGTTGAGGTAGAGTTGAGCAATGGTAGCAGTGTTGAGAGGCTTAATGCTACTGCTAGAGTGATACCAGAGTTCCCTCTAGCCCCTCCTCTACTAGCAGGATTGATAGCCATGATACTTCTCTTTACAGCAAGGCTAGGTAGAAAAGACTAAATTTACCTAGCATCTGCATAATGGTGGTGTGATATGGCATTCGAGCAGTTCATGCCAGGAGCAACAGCAGTAGGGATAGCTTTTACTGATGGTGTAGTGCTTGCTGCTGAGAAGAGGGTATCCTTTGGAACATACGTTGTGAGTAGATCTGGGAAGAAGGTATTCAAGATAACTGAGAGGGTAGGTGCTGCATGTGCTGGTATGGTTGCTGATATGCAGATACTCATGAGGCAGGTAGAGTCTATAGCAAGGATAAAGTCCTTTGAGATAAGGAGAGAGGTTCCCCCAAACTCCATAGGAAAGTTGGTCTCAGTACTCCTCTTCGAGAGGAGGTACTTCCCATTGCTTACACAGATAATAATAGGGGGTATAGATGTTTACACTGAGAAGCCAGCCATCTACACCCTAGATCCATTGGGCTCAATACTCCCAGATGATTATGCAGCAGTAGGCACAGGGGCTGAGATGGCCATAGGTGTTATAGAGAGTGCATATAGACCAGATATGAATGAGCAGGAGGCCAGGGACCTTACTCTCAAGGCGATAAGGGCAGCAGTGGCAAGGGATGCTGCAAGTGGGGATGGTGTAGATATGCTGATAATAACTAGGAATGGTTGTAAGGAAGAGTCTGTTATGCTTAAGTTAAGTTAAGTTAAGTGTAAACAAAAACCAAGAAACAGCAAATGAATGCAAGAATGAACTAACTAATGAGTGGATGAGCGAATGAGCATACAATTTATTTATAAACAATAGATCAAGTAGTAGAATGGTATAGGGATGGTATAGGAATGGTATATCAGGTTATGCTCCTCCTCTTGCACTCCTCCCAGAACCTATCGCCTATGTAGTGCTTGTTATCTACAACAACACCCTTGCTCATAGCCCTTGCATCACTACTGCTTACAGATGCTATGCCAACTGCTATATACTTCCCATACTTCTCATCATTAACCCCAACTATACTACCTTTATCAAACTCACCCATCCTTACTATCCCTGGTCGCATGATATCTGCACCATTGCATACATGCTTCACAGCACCCATATCAACTGTGACACTTGGGAAGAGTGCAAGTAAATAATTCATCGTTAAGAATGGTAGTATCATGCCATCCTTAACAACAAGTATCATATCATCACCAACAAGTATAGAGTTATCATCAATGCTCCCATCATCCATCTCTATTATCTTTAATGATTTGGGTCTCTTTATTCCTGCACTTACATTCCTTGGCCATCCATCCCTTATCCTCTGCATAATAACATCTATATCACTCTTGGATAGATGGTACTCCCTCAACTCCTATTCAACCCTATACCCATACTCATAGCCTCCCTGACCTCTATTAGATCCCTTAGTATAGCACTTGCAGTCTCCATACCTCCAGCACCCTTGCCTATTACTGTTAACTCTCCAGAGTGCTCAGATGTGAAGGTTACAGCGTTTAGTGTGCCATTGACGCATAGAGGCTCATTCTTATCTATACCCATTGGCTCAACCTTTAGCCTCCTACTCTCATCACATGAGGCTATCAACTTTATAACCTTGCCATGCTTCTTTGCCTCAAGGATATCCTCTAGCCTTACATCCCTTATACCTTTGAACCTCACATCCCTCATGGTTACCTTCATACCCATTATCCAGTTTGCCATGATGACCAACTTTGCAGCAGCATCAAACCCATCTATATCAAGGCTTGGGTCTGCCTCTGCATAACCTTTGCTCCTAGCATCGTTTAGAGCCTCATCGAATGTTAGCCCATCCTCCATCATGCTGAGTATGTAGTTGGTTGTACCATTGAGTATACCTTTGAATGAGAGTATCCTATCGCCCCTCAAGCAGTGCTTTGCAAACTCAAGTATAGGTGTACCTCCTCCAACTGTGCCACTGAACCTTAGCATAACACCATTGTACTCTGCAAGTTCGAGTAGGGAGGGCATTGCAAGTGCCAATGGACCCTTGTTTACAGTAACAACATTCCTTCCATGCTTTATTGCAGTGGTTATGTTGCTCAAACCTGGTTCACCATCGTTCAGATTCGTTGGAGTAGCCTCTACCAGTACTTCAGCATCAATCTCTCTTATTACCTCCTTTACCATACATCTGCCATAATTCTCCCCATCTATATCTGCTGACTCGCATCCCTGCACATCCTTATGGTATGCTGCTACAGTACCATAAAACCTCTTAACCTCAAGCAGTCTCTGCAGGTCAAGACCAGATTGGCTTACTGCTACCCCCTTGCTATCTACTGTAGCAACTAACCTTGGCTTCATACCATACCTCAAGTATATATCATCTGCCCTTGATAGTAGTAACTTCACTAGGTTCTGTCCTACAACTCCAAAACCTACAAGGATGATCCTCAACTTAACCCAGCCTTCCTCTTCTACCAATCAATACCCTTTCTTTATATATTATGCTAGTCCCTACTCCTTTATGTTGGATGGTCGATTGGTTTGGATGCAATAGGTATATTGGTGGTTGTTGTAGTAGGGATATCTGCAGGTATACTAGGCTCCATGCTTGGATTGGGTGGAGGCTTTATAATAGTGCCAGCACTTGCATTCCTGGGCATAGAACCTAGCAGGATCGCTGGTACAAGTATGTTCACAGTACTCTCAACATCAGCATCATCAACAGCATCATATGCTATGCAGAGAGGTAGAAGTAGGAGTAGGAGTAGGAGTGATTACAGAGAGAGGGAAGATGATAGCAATGATAGAACCAACATGAATAGCAGTAGTAGTAATGGTGATGATGGTAGTAGTGGTAGTAACGATAATGATGGTAATGAGAGGGGTAGGCAGAATAAGAATAAGAGGAGGGTTGGTAGAATAGATTATGCTACTGCATCAAGACTTGCAGTATTTGCATTGCCAGGAGCGGTCATTGGTGCATACTCATCATCCCTGCTAGACCTCTCATCATTCAAACTGTACTTTGCACTCTTGCTTGCAGGGGTAGCATCCTATATGCTCATAAATCCATACTACCATGTAAAAGAGAAGCACTACCCAAAGCAGGTATCATATGCTGTAAGCTTCCTCTCTGGTTTCATAGCAAGCCTCTTTGGGGTTGGTGGTGGAGCGATACTTGTACCCATGATGCTCATGGTTCTTAGAATGGATATGCATGTAGCAGTACCTACAGTGCATCTTATCATACTATTATCATCAATCTCTGGCGTTGCTACACACGCAGTGCTAGGGCATCCAGAGTACATGCTGGCAGTGGTATTGGTTGGGGGAACGTTCGTTGGTGCGCAGATAGGCTCTAGGCTACTAGGAAGGGTAAGGGATATAGTACTTAGAAGATTGGTCTCAATAGCGATGATGATTGTAGCAGCAAGACTTATCTATGATAGCATCATCCATTACATTAAGATAATAGCACCATCATAATAAATAATAATAATTCATGCCCTTACCTCATCTGGATAGTAGATAACCTCAACCCTGTTTATTGCTCTTCCAGATGCTAGATATAGGCATGTATCTACAAGCCTACCATCATCTGGCTCCTTACCATCTATA
>BEHG01000103.1 GCA_002898655.1 archaeon HR04 | reverse complement strand
ATATCACACTCAATATTTAATAACAGGAGTAGGGTTGGTAATGGTGCTGGAGGTAGGGTTAGGGATGAGTCTAGCATCAACATCGGGGTCGATTATGGTTATGTTGGGAGGGTTGAGAGAGGAAGAGATGGAGGTGAGGATAAACGTGATGGCAAAGGTAAAGATAAGTATAGGGAAAGGGGGATGGAGGTGGGGGTTGGTCATGGTATGAAGCACTATAGGCTTGTGCTTGGAGGTATACTAACACTCCTTATGTTTGGTGTTGTAATGGCATATATAGGCTATGCATCCAGCGTATACCCCTTAGAGAAGGCTAGAGGCTACATAGTTGTAGCTATAACCTCAAACTCTCCAACAACAATGCTGGAGTATGTGCTTGAGATAGAGCAGTTGGTGCCAGAGAATGGAAACCCAGTATGGGTATTCCCTACCCCAAGGACAGACTTTGGGATGATGCATAAGAGCATCGATGAGATCAAGGAGAGGTTGAGGGTTATAGCTACACTGCCTAGAGATAGCGAGGCATTCAACACTGGCATGAGTGATGTTAGAGGTCAACTAGCACAACTTGAGGATAACATAAGGGAGGCTGTACCATATGTGTATGTGAGCTTCCAGAACGTTGTGCTTAGCGCTATTTGGATAACAGTTATACTTGCTATATTCACCCTCATGAAGAGGGGCAAGGCTAGGATAGAGAGGTTCGAGGATGTTGAGAGTGAGAGGGTTGGTAGTAATAATAATAATAACAACTAATTATCAGTTCACTCACTCTATATTGATATACTCTATCTTGATGTTGATGCTGCTAACCCTAAACCTTGTATCTGCTGTAACTATTGTTGCATTGAACTTCCTTGCCAATGCTATCATATATGCATAGACCATTGGCATGCTAGGGTTTGAGGCCTTTATCCTACCAGCATCCCTTATCAACTCAAAGTCAACATTGATGAGTCTTATGTTTGAGTTCTTTATTGCTTCTAGCCTGCTACTTGCTACGGTGTAACCAAAGTACTCCACCATCTTCTGGAATAACTCTACCAGCATGGGTTCAAGTATATAGCCATATGCATGCTCCTCTATGATGCTCTCTACCACACTCTTTGCATCCTCATTGCCTATGAAGTAGAGGAGGAGTACTGTAGGATCTATTATGTATGCTTGTGAACTCATGGTCATACCCATAACCCCTAGCACCCCATCAACCATATTACCTTGCTATCTTATCTACCTACTACAACCATACCATTACCAGTAGTAGATGAGTGATCAAGTTATCATCACCCTCCTACCCTCTAGCATCTCCTTTAGCATACGCATAACAACATCTCTCTTCTCCTTATCTATGCCAAACATACCTCTGAGCGATACTAGAGGTATAAGCCTTATCCCATCCTCACCATCTATGAACTTCATCTTTGAGCCCTTGGTTATCCCATACTTACGCCTCAATGGGATGGGTATTGATATGGTACCAAGTTTGGTGACTGTATGTATATACTCCCTCTCTCCCTCTCTCCCTTCCCCTTCTCCCTTGCCTTCTCCTCTATCCTCTTCACCCTTACTAGCCTCAGCCTCCTCCTCTCCCTTCTCATCGCCCACATACCTTGTTATATCACCATCCATATTATTATCCATGATATAATAAATTGTTGGTCCATATTAATAATCTTTTTATTAATAAAAGATACTTACTTGTTTATTCTGGGGTATAGTTGAATAGCCCCCCAGCATCTACTATCCTCTTTATCAGAGGAGGGAATGGTCTCATAGCATATACCTTGCCCTTGCTAATATTCCTCACCTCATTCCTCTCAATATCTATCTCCAGCTCATCACCATCCTCTATCCCATTGTATGCATCCTCACCTATCTCTATTGGAAGAAGATAGGCACCATCTACAGCATTCCTATAGAATATCCTTGCAAATGATAGTGCAAGGACAGCACTTATACCAGCATAGCTCAATGCTATGGGTGCATGCTCCCTGCTTGAACCACAACCAAAGTTTCTCCCAGCAAGTATAAAGTCCCCCTTCTTTACCTTCTTCACAAACTCCCTATCAATACCTTCCATAGCATGCTTTGCAAGCTCGTTATGGTCCATTATCTTTAGGTATGGTCCAGGTATTATAACATCTGTATCTATGTTATCCCTAGCGTATTTGTGCACCCTGCCCTTCATCATACATCATCACCACACATGACTACTATCACCACCACCTTCACCCATCAGCAACATCTCTAGGATCTGTTATCCTCCCTGTTACTGCTGATGCTGCAACAACCTTTGGAGATGCTAGATACGTCTTAGACTCAACATGACCCATCCTGCCTGGGAAGTTCCTGTTGGTAGTGCTTACACATACCTCATCCTTTGCCAATACGCCCATGTGTGCACCACAGCATGCACCACAGGTTGGTGGACCTATAACTGCTCCAGCCTCAAGGAATATGCTCAGTAGACCATCCTTCAATGCCTTCATGTATATGCTCTGTGATGCTGGTAGCACTTCAAGCCTAACCTTAGCCTTCCTACCCTTGAGGATCCTTGCTGCCTCTAGCAGGTCTGTGTACTTTGCCCCTGTACATGAGCCTATATACGCTCTATCTATCTCTACACTATTCAACTCTCTAGCATATGCTATATTTGCTGGAGAGTATGGCTTTGCAACTATAGGCTCAAGTTCATCAACCTCATAGGTGAATACCTCCTCATACTCTGCATCATCATCACCCTTCAAAGCCTTGAACGGTCTATCTGTTCTCTCCTTCACGTATGCTATAGTCCTCTCATCTGGCTCTATTATGCCATTCTTTGCACCAGCCTCTGTAGTCATATTGGTTAAGGTGAAGCGCTCATCCATTGGCATCTCTGCTACTGCAGAGCCTGCAAACTGCATAGCCTTGTAGTTTGCAACATCAGTGCCATTATCACCTATTATCTTAAGGATGATATCCTTAGCCATTATATAGGGAGGGATATGACCCTCTAGCCTAAAGAGCAGGGTCTCTGGTACCCTGAACCATATCTTGCCATGAATGAGCACATACGCTATATCTGTATGCCCCATACCTGTAGCAAAGCATCCTAGTGCACCTGTTGTATTTGTATGAGAGTCACCTCCAACATACACCTCCCCTGGTAGCACCATAGCCTCCTCATGTGAGAGTGTATGGCATATACCATACTGCCCCAACCCATATCTGAAGTGCTTCTTTATACCAAACCTCTCACTCATCCTCTCTAGCGTGATTATATTCTCTGCTGCTATCTTATCTACTGCAGGTACAAAGTGATCCTCTGCGATCCAGACTCTATCAGGGTCCCATACCCTCTCTACCCTCTTCCCCTTCCTCTCGAGTTCTCTAAGCACCATCATAACCCCAGGACCAGAGACATCATGAACCATCACCTTATCAACACTTGCAAATACAACATCACCTGCTGTAACCCTCTCTCTATTGGATGCTCTAGCAAGTATCTTCTCAGTTATGGTCATCCCGCACATAGTAGATGCTTAGAGGATAAGCCATTAATAATGTTTTTGAGATCTAACATGTATGAAGGTTATAGGGATAAGGGTTAAGCCTAGGCATGAGAGGTTTGATCTCTTCAAGGTTATGGTAGATAGCATAAGAGCATGCAATGAGCATGTAGAGGATGATGATATAATAGTTGTATCTAGCAAGTTCGTTGCCATGAGTCAAGGCAGGGTTATAGATATGAGTAGTGTTGTACCAGCAAAGGATGCATATGCCATATCCTCAATGCATAACATGGATGCAAGGATGGCTGAGTTGGTGCTTAGGGAGGCTGATCATATATTCAGTGGTGTCCCAGGATTCCTGCTAACTGTTAAGGATGGTATGCTTGCTCCAAATGCTGGGATAGATAGATCAAATGTTATGCATGGGCTATCCATACTCTACCCTGTTGATGCGTTCAGGGTAGCAGATATGCTAAGGGATAAGTTCCTCATCCATGAGGGGAGGAGAGTAGGGATAGTGATAGCAGATAGTAGGCTGATGCCAACAAGGATAGGCACATCTGGAGTAGCACTAGCAGTATCTGGCTTCGAGCCAGTAAAGGATAGAAGAGGCAGCAAGGATCTGTTTGG
>BEHG01000102.1 GCA_002898655.1 archaeon HR04 | reverse complement strand
AGGAGGAGGTATTGAAGGTCCTAGGATAGGTAAGTATAGTGTTGATCTTGATGGGTGTAGGATTGCTGCTATGATGCTCCTAAGGGCTATTAATAGTAGTAGTAAAGTTGTAGTGTTTGATGAGATAGGACCTATGGAGTTACTCTCATCAGATATTGTAGATGCTCTGAGGGCATTGCTTGATGCTGTTAGCAGTAGTAGTAGCAGCAGTAGTAGTAAGAGTATCAATAGTAGTAAGAATAGAAGTAGTAGTAGCATACTTGCTACTATAGTGGTTATACACAAGAGGTTCAAGCATTGGATCATCAGTAGGTATAGGGAGATGGCATCTATTGTGATAGAGGTGAACAGGGATAATAGGGATGCCCTTCCTTCAATGCTACTAAGCATAATAAATTATAAATGGGATAAAGTAAGGTAAGTAATATATAGATATAGTGAGGGATTAAGGAGGGAGGTTGTCTATTGGTGATGGCTAGATGCTGAGTTCTCTAACACTACTAGAGTTCCATATAATAGTAGCAGTGCTTATAGCAGTTGATCTATTTGTAGGGATGAAGAGGAGGCATGGGATGAGCCTTAAGGAGTCAACGATCTGGAGCATTGTATGGATAGGCTTTGGGGTAGCGTTTGGAGTATCTCTAAGTTATGAGTATCAAGCATCTGATGTTCTAGACTACTTCACCATATTCGTGCTTGAGAAGTCGTTAAGCGTTGATAACCTCTTCGTATTTGCTGCAATATTCAGTTACTTTGCAACACCAGTTACAGCAAGACCAGTAGTACTGTATATAGGTGTGATAAGTGCTATAGTGATGAGAGCATTATTCATATACGCTGGCATTGCAGCACTTGAAGCATTGCCATGGATAGTCTTCATATTCGCTGCAATCCTGATATACAGTGGGGTCAAGATATGGGGTAACAAGATGGAGTTAACACATGTTGAGAGGAATCCTATAGTTAGATTTGCTAAGCGCTACCTACCTATAGCAGATAGGTACGATGGGAATAGGTTTGTTCTAACAAAGAGCCCATTACTCCTCTCTCCACTCATACTTGTACTCTTTGCAATAGAGGCTAGCGACCTTATGTTTGCTGTAGACTCTATACCTGCTGCCCTAGCAATATCCAATGACTTCACAATAGTGTATACAGCAAACATAGCAGCAGTACTAGGCTTGAGATCCCTCTACTTCCTTGTTGATCACCTACTATTCAGGTTCAAGTATCTGAACAAGGGTTTAGGGGTTGTTCTTGCATTGCTAGGGGTTAAGTTCCTATTTGAAGGCTTCCATATAGAGATACCAAAGGAGGTTGCTGTAGCATCAACCTTGAGCATAATAGGGGCATCTATACTTCTATCCATAGTAAGTGATAGAAGGAATAATAGTAACAGGTGATGATAAAGCAGATATTCTAACCTATCCCTTCATCAATTCATCCATCTATCTATACATGCAGTAAGCCAGCAGACCAGCCATATGCATACATACAAACGATTTATTAATTAATTAATCCTTGCCCATATCTATTGGTGTTGAATAGGATAGCAGGGGTTGATGAGGCAGGTAGGGGTGCAGTCATAGGTCCCCTTGTTGTTGCTGCCGTTGCTGTAGATGCATCAAGCATAGATAGGTTGATAGAACTAGGGGTCAAGGACTCCAAGATGCTTTATAGGAGGAGTAGGATGATGCTATACAGCAAGATACTTGAGTTATGTTCAACTGCAGTATGCATAGCAGAGCCTAGGGTCATAGATGCGTATGTTTATGAGCATGCTTTAAACGTTCTAGAGGCAAGGATGTTTGCCATTGCATTATCTAAACTAAAGCCATCACTTGCTTATGTAGATGCGTGTGACACTAAGCCAGAGAGGTTCAGTGCTATGATAGCAAGGATGCTTGATGATGAGGATACAGGGATGATGATAAGTGCAGCGCATAAAGCAGATAGGGATAACGTGCTTGTTGGAGCAGCATCTATAGTAGCAAAGGTTACAAGGGATAGCATTGTAGATGATGTGAAGAGAAGGTATGGGGACTTTGGATCAGGCTACCCTTCAGATGGTAGAACGAGGAGGTTCATAAGGTATCTATTTACCAATGGTGTAGCAGAGTCTAGAACATCTGATTCAAGTAGGGATAAGCCTCATAATAGCCTCATCTCAATTGATGTATCATATATTAAATTACATCACTTCCTTGATGATAGCATGGATGATGATGGAAGCAGTAGGTTCAGTTTCATAAGGTACTCATGGAAGCCTGTAAGATCGTTGCTTGCAGGTATATGATGGGTTGTAAACCAACCATCTATACCCTCATCCTTTATACCTTGCTATAACCATAGCATGATCCTTATCGAATGGTTCAAGGTATATGACCTTCTCTATTGAGAAGTTATTGCTCCTCATCTTTTCAACCTCCTCCTCAACTATGCTCTTTGGATCCTTTGTAACATCTATGCTC
The DNA here is from genome assembly GCA_002898655.1 of archaeon HR04. Taxonomy (GTDB): domain Archaea; phylum Thermoproteota; class Nitrososphaeria; order Nitrososphaerales; family Nitrosocaldaceae; genus Nitrosocaldus. Next base: position 1,663 of record BEHG01000102.1, on the reverse strand, counting down.
CTGGTCTTAACTATAAGCATAAGATAACCTTTATCCTTGAGGTAGGCCTTCGCATTTGCTATTGCAATATCAGTCTGATCCTGCTGTGCGATATCACAGTAGATTACATCAACCTTACCTGCCATTGCAGGATAGTGCTCATACCTTCTTGCATCCTCAACTATAGGTATAACGTTCCTCCTATGCTTTGCAACCCTCTCTATCAACTCCCTTGCAACCCTTGGTGCTGATTCAACCGCATACACTATACCTTTGTATGCAATATCTGAGACATGGCTTACAGTTGTACCTGTAGATGCACCAAGGTAGAGTACCTTACTAGAGACACTTATAGGTAGATGCTTTAGACCCTTGATGATTGCAGCAGCAAGTTTGCTCCTGAATGGATCCCATACCCTATACTCTACCCCATCTATGCTTATCAACTGCTCCCCATAAACTTGTACACCTCTTGCAAGGTTCCTTGTGCATAGCCTCTCCTCCCCTTCAACCTCTACAACCTTTATACCCTTCTCCTCTGCCTCTTCTACCTCAATCATGTATGATCAACCTTGTCAACCTTCACCTACCTCTTCCTTCCTCTTCTTCCCCTTCCCCTCTCTTCACCTCCTCCACCTTCCCCACCTTCTCTACCTCTTCCTCTTCTTCTACCTCTTCCCTTCCTCTTCTCTACCTCCTCCTTCTCCTCATGCCTTGGTTCTACATACTTCTCTCTTATCTCCTCTAACCTCTCATTTAACTTTGCAAGTAGCGTATCATCCTTTGCCCCTGTGAATGCATCTATCCTTGCTGCAACAGCAACCTTTGTTGCTATTGCTCTAGCAATCTTGCCCCTCTGCCATCTTGGTGCTGAGTGCACGGATGGATGCTGGAATATTATGCCATGCTTTGGTGGTCTAGTACCAGTCCTCAAGGCTCTAAATAGTGCCTTCTCTGCACCTAGAACTTGTATAGTGCTAGAAGGTAGCAATGCTAGCCTCTCAAGTCCTCCAGCCTTTGCTATCATCCTTGCCCCTATGGTTGCTCCAAGTATATCCTTAAGGTTTGGTGCAACCCTAGCCATCTCATCCTCCATATGCCTTGCTAGAGCATCCCTCTGCTTTGAGAGATGCTTTATCTCCTCAGCAATCCTCTGGAGCAGGATGAGGTTCTCATCGCTTATCATACCTCCCTTGCTTGTTAGTGCTGCCCTTGCTATAGCATCTACCTTCTTCTCATCCTGCAAGCCTATGCTCCTTAATGCATCTACTGTAATTGCATCCCTCCTACCAAACCTTAGCACTATATCACAGTATGATGAGAGGCTCTGCACTATACCCTCAAGTTCAGGGAAGTGTAAGCCATACCACTCTCTAAGCCTTGCCCCCATTATATTTATAATCTTATCCAACTCATCTACTGTGTTTATGCACTGGATTATATGCTGATCAGGTCTTGCTGATGCCTCTGCAACCTTGAGTGATGATAGACTTACTGAAAACTCATGAAGTGCAAGGAGTGCATCCTGCTCATCCTCAGCAAGCCCTGCTTCAACGATTATAGCAACCTTGTTATGTTGTACCTTCAACCTATCCTCAGCACTCATCTCTACAGCAGAGAACCCATGCCTTATAGCAGCATCCACAAGTATTGGATCATTGCATGCAAGTGATGTGTAACCCTT
>BEHG01000101.1 GCA_002898655.1 archaeon HR04 | reverse complement strand
GCTACTACTACTGCTAATACTACTATCATCAGCCTCATTCTTCTCCTTCTCTATCACCATCCCACTCTTGCTTAGATACTCATCCACCCATTCCCTAGTCAAGACTCCGCTCTCAACTAGGTTGACTAGAGCGTTAACAGATGCTGTACCAGTAACCTTACCCATCCTCCTCCTTATCTGCCTCCACATCAACCTTGTATTACCACTCTTGCTAGAGTATATTATGCCAAGTATATCCTTTGCATTAACGAATGTTACATCTCCAATCTTCTTCAGTGTAACCTTGTCTGCAGCCTCGATGTATATAGTGCCAGGGCTGTTCTCCCTCTCAGGGAATACCTCTGGATCCCTCATGTAACTCTCTGGCATGAAAGACTTACAAGTACTTACTATAAGGAAGCGCCTAAAGCTCTCTAGACTTGCTGTTGTCTCTATAGAGACCAATTCAGTAATTATTGAATTACTCCATTTATAATCTTATATAGTGGAAGGGGAAATAGAGAGGGCAACTCAGTACTCAAGATCCTCATCATCTTAATCCTCAGCAGGGCTTGCTCATCATTGTATGCCCTTTAATACTGCAGAGAGGTTAGATAAAATCTTTCATCAGCATTTATTGTTGGCTAACCCTCTTTAGCCTAGCATTCATTAGGATCCTGTACACCTCCTCACTGCTATTAGTCCTGAACAAGCCTCTGAACTCAGGGAAGATGTAGATCATCCTTTGCCTAGATGTATCATCAACATACTTTAGCCTTATGGGGCTCAACTGGTACCTCTTCCCCTTGCTATCCTTGCCTATGTAAAGATCATCGAAGCCTAGATGGATATCCCTTATACTATCCATAGGTATGCTCAGTCTGAACCTCTCATCACTGAGAAGATCCTTACCATCAAAGAGTATCTTGCCTTCATCTATGGTTAGAGTACCATCGTATCTGTGGGGAGGGAGCATCTGTGTGACTATCATTGCCCTCAGCCTCTTCAGCACATCTGGGTTCATTACATCCTCCTCAAATATGATCAGTGCTCTCTCCTTGAGCATAACCATGATTAATCTGATTGAAAGGCAATCATAAGCGTTACTCTGCTAGCTAGCAGATAGCATCTGTACCATGGTTCCATTATAATATTTGGCTGGCTCTTTCTTATGACTGCCTACCTTGCTATAATCTGCATCCTTATGAAAAACTTTATAACTTTCCTTTTGGGTGTGCAATACATGGCTGTAGATGTAACTAAACTGGGTAGTAATGGATGGGTTATAAGGAGTAGTGATGAGGGAGGTGCAAGGGGAGGTACTCTACCTACTGGCGGTGGAGGAGGAGTAGCTATACCATCAGTAAAGGATGTTGCAGAGTTCATAGTTGCAATAGATAAAGCCTCATCTGGAAGAAGGTATGAGTTCACTAGGAGTGATGGGGCATACATAAAGGTGTATCCAAGCGAGGTAAAGGCTGGCTACATAGTCATAGAGAGGGCTGGAGGGAACTATGTTAGACTTAGCAACCAAGAGCTAGCAGAGCTAAGGTTAAAGTTGACCAGACTCAGTTAACCTATTATTTTTACAACACTCACCTTCAGGTATTGTATAGCCATGCGGGCATATCCTTGGATGGTTGAGAAGTGTGCATATTGCATCTGCAAATCTCTTGCTCATATGATGCTCCATCCCACATACCATCTCCTCATCCAGATCTATCCTTAATGCATTCTTCATTAGAACCTCTAGCAGTCTACTGTTCCTAACCATCTGCCTACCTATCTCGCTACCCTTATCTGTCAACTCTGCCTTGCCATTACTATACACAACATAACCTCGTCTATGCAGCTTCCTGAGCATCTGAACAACGCTGGGCTGCTTTATGTTCAGTACCCTTGCTATAATGCTCACCTTAGCCTCCTCTCCTCTCTCATTTAGCATCCATATAGCCTTTAGGTACATCTCTATATGCTCCCTCTCAGCAGTCTCTATGAAGAGCGCCTCCTCCTTCTCCATCATTTATAGATTATTACTAATGGTTGGTATATTAGTCTTAAGGAGTGCGTTGAGGTTAGATAAGAGAAGTAAATAAAGAAAAGAATAGTTGGTTGGTTGGTGTATGTGTATTTTAATAGTCTATTACTATCACATCCCCACTCCATACCTTAGACATCTTCCCTGGACCAGCCCACTCGAACCCTGGTGTGAGATCCTCAGCCTTATTGCCTAGAACTTGATAGCAGTGTGGGCATACTATAACTCTACCTCCCTGCATTGCGAACTGCTGTAGATCTGAGTTCAATGCCTTCAACTTATCATCAGTAGGGTTCCTTGGTGCAAGCATAGTACCATATGAGTCAAGGAATACTATAACATCCTTGCCATGCTGCTGCATTGCTAATGCCAACCTTACACCCATCTCAGCAGAGAGCATATGCCTTGCATCCTTTGGATCCCCACTTGATATATGCACTACTATAGTATGACCTCCATGGCTTATAGGATGCATGGGTATAGTCTCAGAAGTATGTGTACTATCATGCTGTTGCTGTTGCTGTGATACCTGTACCGTTGCTGCTACTGCAAGTACTGCTGCTATCACTATACCAAGCACGTATACTGTATATCTCATACTTAATGTATCTAAAATATTTATATTAAACCTTGTGGAATTGTGCTAGTATTGTACTAGAAGAACCATCGTATTCAATTATTCATATATTATCGTTTATGATAATCAGAGTTAGGAATCATCATGAACACTAATATATATTGATATGAATATTTTTTATATGAATAGCCAGAATATCAGTAAAAATGAATCATCAATATCCGTTGAAGCAGGGAATAGGTACATAGTATATAATATAATCAATAACATGCCAGGAATAAGATACATGGAGCTCAAGAGGCTTACAGGGTTATCGTATGGTACACTAACATACCACCTTACGATGCTTGAAAGGGAGAGTAAGATAAGGGTTGTGCGCTCTTCAAGGAAGAGCAGATACTACCCAAATATGATAGGCGAGATTGATATAGATATAATAGATTGTGTAAGGAGTGAGATATGTAGGGGTATTCTACTCCTCATCTTGAGAGAAGGAAAGGTAACATTAGATATGCTAGTAAAGCGCATACAACGTGCAAAGACCACGTTGAAGTACCATATAGATAGATTAAGGGCTAAGAGGCTTATAGAGAAGGAGAGGGTTGGTAGATTTGTCTTCTACTATGTTAAGGATAGAAGAATGATAGAAAGGATAACCATGCTAATCAATTGGATTTATAGCACGCAGTTATAACCTCTCGCCTACAATATTACAATATATTTTCTATAAAATGTAAATAGGATTGGGTAATCAAGAGAGAAACCTTTATCAACTAAAAACTTACCATCTAAAGAGCATTATATTTTATAGATAGAGTATACCTACAAAATTATAAATGTAATATAATGAACTAACCATGATTGTTGGACTATACCCTTCTCCATTTACTCTATATCTCTAGCCTCCTTCCAGAGGTAGTTGAAGTACTCCCTAGCAAACCCTGCCAACCCTGTATGCTCAGCAAGTATTGCCAATGGCTCATTACCCATCCTCTCACTTGCTAGAAGGAGTATCACTTGCCTACCATCGCTTATAACGCCTCCTCCAAACATACTATCCTTGAGCCTTACCTCTGCTACCCTGCTTAAAGCCTTTATAACCTCACTGCTAGTGCTCTCACTTGCAAGTATGGTTATCCTAACACCCTTCTCCCTCAACTGTCTAAGCAATGGCTGCATCTGCTTGCTCACACCTTCAGCAATAGCAGGAAGGGCAACCAACAACTCCTTCTCGCATCCAAGTATAACTTCCCTAACCTTTGCTAGTATGTTATGCAGTCCTCTAAGCACCCATATCTCTGGCTTCTCCTTCACCCCACTCTTATCGTAGAGTGGCATCAACTCCCCAACTATTGTAGATTCAGCATCCCTCATCTCCCTCTCCATACGTACCTTCATAGCCTCTAGCGCAGTTGCAGGTGACCTTGGGTAGAACTTTGTTGGTCTAGAGCCATCAGACTCTATCCAACCCTTCTCCTCCAACTTGCCTAGAACCTCGTATATCTTGCTGTATGGCACACCAGCTCTTATGCTTAGTTCCTGTGCTGTA
>BEHG01000100.1 GCA_002898655.1 archaeon HR04 | reverse complement strand
CTCCCTGTATGCACCCTTCACCAACCTTACTATGCCTCCACTCTCAAGTATATGCATTATATCTAATGAGTGCTCCTTTATGTATGCTTGATATGCTAATCCTATATTCCTGTAATGCTTGAGCATACCAAGATACATGCCTACAGTATGCTCATAGTATGGTGATGACTCCATATCTATCCATACGAAGATATCATACATGCTTGCATGACTTATTATCCCCATGAGATTACTATTGCATGTATCGTAATCCACATCCAAGCCTATCTGTGTCAACTTGACAGATATAGAGCCATCAATACCGCTAGAGTGCATAGCATCTACAAGTCTTATGTACTCATCTGTACTGCTCTCAGCCTCATCCTTGCTTATGCTATGCTCTCCCAAGCAGTTGATTATTGCCTTCATACCTATTGTGTTTGCTTGCCTTGCATACTCTAACGCTTCCTGCATGCTTGAGCCAGCAACCCATCGCCTTGCCATCTTGAGCACTAGATGCTCATATATACTCATACAAGTAATTCGCATTGCTAAAAGATATAGTTTAGGTTAGGAAAGCATTTTTATTAGATATTCTTATCAACATCCAAAAAGGAAGAGGTGTATGTTGATAGATACCATGATAGGTATGATAGCAGCAGTTCTAACCACAAGCAGTTTCATACCCCAGATATTCAAGGCTTATAAGAGGAAGAGGCTAGATGACCTCTCCCCTTACCTCATGCTATTGTTTATCGCAGGGGCATCGATGTGGCTCATATATGGTATATTCAAGGCAGATGCAATAATAGTAGCAGCAAATGTACTTGCTATAGCCTTCAACTCAACCCTTCTACTCATGAAGGTTATGTACGCTAATGGTAAGGTGGTAAAAGAGAATAAATAGAATAGGTATGAATCATTAGATTATGGTCGACCATCATTATCATCATTATAATCACTATCGCCACCACAACCAACACCATCATCATCATAACCGTATAACTTTGATACTGGTGTTGTTTGCTGCACTGCTTACATCCTCAACCTCAGGAGTTATTGATATACATGCTAGCATCTATGGTTGGTATCATGCTAATGCTAATACTAATGCTAATACTCCAGAACTGCAGGAGAGAGGTACTACAAATATAATGGATGTAGTTGTGCCTAATGATGCATATGGCAAGGTGTTGAAGTACATAGCATTAAATAGTGATGATGTAGCAGAAGGTGTAGATGAGGTACCAAAGAAGATCAAGTTAGCTGCAGTTGGAGATATATCATGTAATAACAGATTGTATAAGAGACTTGCAGATGCCATAAAGCAGTACGAGCCAGATAAGGTGCTCTTGCTTGGAGACTATTCATATAGGTTGGATGATGCTAGATGCTTCTTAGATGCATTCTCATTCCCAGCAGATAAGGTTATTGCTGTACATGGTAACCATGACAACCATTATTGGGATTCTAAGTATAGACCAACGTATGGGATGATGATGGATATAAGGGGAGCATACAACATCCCTGCATCTGGCTCCTATTATATGAAGTATCATAACATAGCACTCATAGGCATAGATAACTCATTGGCAAAGAGCCCAAGAGGTTTAGCAAGCATAGATGAGCATAGCGCAACATACGCATTGGCAAGGTACAATCTAAGCATGGCAAAGATGGATGAGAGTATAGATTGGAGGATAGTACTCATACACATCCCTCTCAACGTTGGAGCAACCGATGCTGTAGCAAAGGTAAGAGAGCCATATGTAGCAATGATGGATGATGCTGGTGTTGATATAGTGCTATCTGGGGATACACATCATTACACAAGGACTTATCCCCTCAAGGGTATAAACTCAGTAGTAAGCAAGGATAAGAGCAGTTATGATCTGAGCAAGGAGCATGGAAGGATACAGTACATAGTTGGTACTGGAGGTGCAGATCAGAGCAATGCAGATGAGGTTAAAGGGATAGTTGCAGAGAGCATAGGAAGGGAGAGGCTTAAGAACAGTCCAGCATACTTGCAGATAGAGATAACTAATGATGATAAGAGCACTAGAATGAAGACTAGGCTAGCAGATATCAATGGTAACATCTATGATGAAGTAAGCATAAGCAAGGAGAGGAGGGGTGCAACTAAGAATGTAAGAGTAGAGGAGGTTTACCTCTACGTTAATGATGGAAGGGTTAAGATGCCTGATGGTAAATTCTTTGATGGGTCTAACGGTAAGATGGTAATGATAAAGCATGATGATAGGATGAATAGCAAGAGGATGAGTATAGCGTTATGGTTCTTGAGCGAGACGAAGGGTTCAAGTAGCCCAGCAGTTCTGATAGAGAAGGGTAATCCATTAACCAAATCAAACATCTCATTCATGCTAGGCATAGATTCAGATGGCTCCATAGTATATGGGTGGGATGATAGAGATGGGAAGCATCATTCTCTAGTTAGTAGTGATGGGAATGATTATGCAGATGGAAGATGGCACCATCTTGCAATAGTTAGGGATGATGGTGCAGGTGTAGTTATGTATATCGATGGTATACCTGTTGCAAGAAAAGAGGTTAGAGCCATACCAGTGAGTAATGGATACGATGTTTACATAAATGCAATGCCAGATTACAGCTACACAGCAAAGGCTATGGTATATGCAGTTGGCATATGGGATAGGGTGTTATCTGCTGAAGAGGTACTTGCACTATACTATGGTAATGGTGCACCAATGGTGGATGCTATAGTGTATGAGTTCTATGGAGAACGTAATGATAACGATAATAATAATAATGATAAGAAGCATGTATTCACTGTAGATGCTGGAGAGAGTCTATCGATAAGATGGTATTGCTGTGTAGATGGAAGGGATACTGTAGTAGTAGTTCTATCCAATGGTATCTATATGAAATCATGGCAGAGCATATCTTTCTTACCCATCATACATGGTGCATATGGCACAATGTATCACGAGGTATTCTTTGGATCCAAGGGTCTATGAGCAAGGCTATCAACTATGGATGATGCTATTCTAGATTCTGGCGGGCCCGGTGGGCTTCGATCCCACGACTTGCTGGTTGCTCCATCTATACACCCATCCATCCATCCATCCATCCATTATCCAACTCATCCATTCATCTATCCATCAACCAACCACTCACTCACTCAATCAATCAACACATCCTGCATACACTGCATGACTCCGAAGCCAGCCGCCCTATCCTTGCTAGGCCACGGGCCCATCTCTTACTCATAAGCCATACCTATTAGGTTTTAGAGCATCTGGGATATGATCCCTGCCCTCAACCAACTCTGCAACAAGCCTAGCAGTTGTTGGGGCTAGAGTTATCCCAAGCCTGCAGTGCCCACTTGCTACTATGAGATTACTATTGTAATTGTTATAATCACCACCAACCCTTCCTATTATTGGAAGACCATCTGGTGTGCATGGTCTATATCCAGTCCATCTATCAACTATAGCAATATCCCCAAATGCAATATACTTCCTGCTCCATTCAAGGAGTTTAGCAAAGTTCTCCTCAACTATTGCACTCCCAACACTACACAGTTCAAAGATAGCAGTGATCCTCAAATATTCATGTAGTGATATAGCAACCCTATGCTCACCACAAAGTATAGTATGCTTCATAGATAATGCCTTATCTTTAGATCTCAATTCAAGCATGTATCCCCTTGCAGGTACAACTGGTAGATCGATACCATCAACCCTATAGGCACCAGTGCATACTATGTATGTAGATGCATGAACACTTGCATTAGCAGTCTTGAATGATCTGACCCTCATCTTATTATTATTACTACTACTATCATTTGCTACTACTACTGCTGTTGTTGCTGCTGCTGTTGTTGCTACTCCATCATACTCTATCCTCTCCAGATTGCCAAGGAATACAGCACCAAAGGCAGTTAGTGTATCTCTCAATACCTTCATCACACTCCTAGGATTTACAAATGCATCATCTGGGTAGAAGAGCGCACCCTCACATACCTCATTGAGAGCTGGCTCAAGTGTATGCACCTCATCCCTTGCAAGTACCTTGTATGGTATGTTAAGTATTGATGCTAGATGCTTAACTTGCTCGAGTCTGTGCTCTAAGTCCTTCCTTGTTAGATAGACCTCAAGCAGGCCTGAGTGTTTGTACACAAAGCCAAGTTTACTGCTCATCCTAGCATACCAATCTTTGCTCTCCAGAGCCA
>BEHG01000099.1 GCA_002898655.1 archaeon HR04 | reverse complement strand
GTGGGGTCGAGGGGACTTGAACCCCTGACCTACGGGTCACTGCAGCTCCAGAGCCACATCATCCTTGCGTCAGATGACCCGTATACCTCTGGAGCCCTTTGCGGTTCCCTCTATAACTGTCGCCCTACCTTACTAGGCTACGACCCCGTCTATATAATAGTCATATCTGCCTTGATATTAACCTTAACAGATCAGATGATCGATCAACGACCCTTTCTATGAGCTACCCTCTTATGCCTCTCTAGATGCTCTCTATCCTGAAACTCTACATTACAATACTCGCATACATTGCCATTGTTCACTTTACGCTTGAATAGGTTCAAGTGATCATACTTCCTTCTAGGGCGTAATAAATGTTTGCCACTCCTCCAATCAGGTGTTATACTTTTATCTCCTATCCCATCCATCAATATAGATGATACTCTCCAAGAAGGTTATATTCACATCCCTCATAGCTGCTATAGCAGTTGTAACCATATTTGCCATACAGGTGATCTCATCATACATTGGTAGTACAGATGAGGCAACCCAACTGGAGAAAGGTAGTAGCATGAGTATTGTATTCACAAGGGAGGAGATGAGGCGTGTAAGTTTTGGTGTCGTAGAGAGGTTTGCTGCAGAGAAGGTTGAGAGCATGAGCATACAGGCTGATGGTAGGGCACTGTATACCATGCAACAGGGCATAAACAGTATGCAGAAGGAGTTCAGGGTACCAAGTGAGAGGTTGAAGAGCATAAGATCATTCATAAAAGATACTGGGCTCTTTGATACAGTACTTAACCTTAGTGATGAGGTTAAAGGGAGTGATACTTTCATCAGGTACACATTCACTACAACTCTAGATGGCTCAAGCAAGAGCCTAAGATGGGCTGAGAGTATAAGGAGTGATGAGTCTGCACCAGCAGATGTGCCTCCATTGCTCATAAGACTTAGGTGCATGCTCATGCAGGTCATGAGTGAGCCTGCAGGAGTAGGGTTCGATATGGCTAGATGCCTTCAGGGCTTATCCTGATCACACCGCAAGGCTTGATATTATTTAGGGTAGCCTTTAACATATAGCATATGATGCTATGAGGTTAACTAAATATATCTGATGGTAGGCAAGATACTGATAGTAGGGTATGATGAACATAAGTACAAGCAATATATCACTGGTCTCAACAGAGTTGAATGCTAGAGGCATAAAGATGGATAGAATAGATGCTCTGCCAGTAACAAAGGGCACAACGTTGGTAAAGCGTGGCTTTGCGCATATGCAGAAGCATGGGGTTATAATGGATGTTACAAATGTTGAGCAGGCACAGATCGCTGAGGATGCTGGTGCTGTTGCAGTTATGGTGCTTGATAAACTTCCATATGATGTTAGGAAGGCTGGAGGGGTTGCTAGAACTGCAAGCATAAAGGTGATAGAGGAGATAAGGGACCATGTAACCATACCAATAATGGCTAAGTGCAGGATAGGGCATACTGAGGAGGCAAGAGTGCTTGAGGCTGTTGGTGTTGATATGATAGATGAGTCTGAAGTCTTAACACCTGCTGATGAGGAGAGGCATATATGGAAGTGGGATTTCACTACACCCTTCGTTAATGGTGCAAGGAACCTTGGTGAGGCGCTAAGGAGGGTAGAGGAGGGGGCATCTATGATAAGAACCAAGGGAGAACCTGGTACAGGGAACGTTGCAGAGGCAATCAAGCATATAAGGATTGTGAATAGTGAGATAAGGAGGATAAAGGCTGTATACGAGGATGGGGATATGCAGGAACTTATAAGGGCAGCAAGAGAACTAAGGGTATCATATGCATATGTTCTGGAGACTGCAAGGCTTGGAAGGCTCCCTGTTGTTAACTTTGCTGCTGGAGGTATAACAACACCAGCAGATGCTGCTATGCTCATGAGTCTAGGATGCGATGGTGTCTTTGTAGGCTCTGGCATATTCAAGAGCCAAGATCCCATGGAGAGGGCTAGGGCAATAGTAATAGCAACATCATATTGGGATGATCCAAAGGTTGTAATGGAGGCTCAAAGGATGATAGATGAGGGCAAGTCTATGCTTGGTATGGATGTTAAGACCCTAGAGTTGAGGATGCAGGAGAGGGGTAGTGAGGCATGAATGATTATGGTGAGGCGATTATGGTGATTATTCACCTTACATCATCTATCGATCAATTAATTTAGGTGTTTGGTGATGGGCATAAAGATAGGTGTTCTAGCACTTCAAGGGGATGTGGAGGAGAATGTCAATGCTACTAGAGAGGCATTAAGATCACTAAAGTTAGATGATGGTGATGTTGTACAGGTGAAGTATCCAGAGCATATTGGAGGGATAGATGGACTTATAATACCTGGGGGAGAGAGCACTGTTATAGGTACACTTGCTATGCTCAATGGTTCACTCAAAGTTATAAGGGAGAGGATAAGTGCTGGGATGCCAGTTCTAGGCACATGTGCTGGTATGATAGTGTTAGCGAAGAGGGCATACGATAGAGTTGTTGGTGAGACTAGGCAGCAGTTGCTGAACCTTTTAGATGTAACGGTTGAGAGGAATGCATTTGGTAGACAGATAGACTCATTCGAGGCAGATCTAAGCATAAAGGTTATTGGAGATAAACCATTCAAGGGTGTCTTCATAAGGGCTCCTGTAGTTAAGAGCGTTGGGAGCAACGTTGATGTGCTTGCAAGGCTAGATGATAGTAGCAACAAGATAGTTGCTGTTCAACAAGGCAATATTATAGGTACATCTTTTCACCCTGAGCTCTCAGGAGATACAAGACTACATGAGTACTTCATTAGGCTAGTTAAAGAGTACAAGAAGAAATGATATGATCTGATATATCTTCTCTTCTCTTCTCTACCAATTGATAAAGAAGAATAAATGGAGGTGAGGCGAACTTATCTATTGCATCAGTTCCTAGCTATGCTATCCTATCCTGCTCCTCTCCTTCCTCATCCTATACACAAGTGCTATTGCTGAGCCTGCTACAACACCTACTGCACCTATCATACTCTCTGGAACAACATTGAATGTTACTGGTATGCTCAACACTACACTACCTTGTGTGGTAAAGTCAGCAACTATGCTCCATGTACCTGCTTCACTCATGGTTATTGAACCAAGCCATATGAATGGATCTGGTATTGTGTTTGGTGCCCAGTTCCAACTCTGTATATTGATTGTACCACTTGGTGCATCTGCATAAACATGTAGATCATCTATAGTTATTGGGGAGCCTAGGCTCATGTAGAGTACAAGGCATTGTACACTCTCTCCTATGTTTAATGGTGGATCATGTGGAAGTATGCATGCAAATGCATATAGGCTTCCTCTCCTAGCCTCAATGATGAGTGTGCCTTGATCTGGCAGTGTAGAATACTGCTCCTACTCTGTATAGCATCTATAGCCTGCTGAACCTCCTCATCTGTAAAGCCAGAGTTGGATAGTGCTTCTCCTATAGCATCTACCAACGCTTCTCTGCTAGAGAATGGATAGGAGTTGCCAACATGGAATGGTATCTCAATACGCATGCCGTTACTATACTCTACAACCAATCTCCATGATCCAGCCTTATCGATATCTATGGCAAATGGATACCAGAAGAAGTCTGTATTACTATTTATACTCATATCCCTAATCCCTTCCTGCCTCCCATCGCTTGTATAGTAATAGACATCCCTCTCGCTACCATCTGGATCTATGAAGTATGCACTAATGCTATTTACTCCTACCATTGCTCCAGAACCATAGAGTGATGCAACTGTGGTAGAGCAGTAGAGTGTATCATTAACCTGCACTGGTGGAGGATGATACTCTCTAGGATCTGCTACACCTGTTGACCCTTGCTTGCCTATAGTGCATCCAGCCTTGAAGAATACACTGCCCTGCAGTATTGTATCGCCATTGAGATGGCTACTCCATGGTATGTTAAGCCTAGCGTTATTTGGAAGTGTTCTTATCTGCACTAGTACCTGCTCAAGCTCTTTAGCAGTAGTGTTGAGTGCAGTCCTTGTTGCTATATTATCAGGCACACCATTGTCTATCAGCGTAGTATAGAGCAACCTGCCCATTATATTGAACATCTCTCTATGGTTTGTGAACTTGTACCACTCACTCCCCCTCAATGGATCCATCCTTGGCTCATCAAAATCATTTGGAATACTATCATCCAGAACAAGTGCTACTATTCTCCCATTGCTACCATCTGCAACGTAC
>BEHG01000098.1 GCA_002898655.1 archaeon HR04 | reverse complement strand
TAAGAGCAAGGCAGTATTCGATCCAAGCATGGATGAGCTTGTGGAGGCAGCAAGGCTTGCTGGCTATGAGCCAAAGGATGTGAATGATAACGCACGTTACCCTAGAAGGTCATACACAAGATCAGGCTACATTATGGTTGAGAAGAAGGAGGGTATAACCAAATCAACTACACTCAAGAGGATAGCAGAGGCATTGCTACAGATAAGGAGTAGAAGAGGTAGGTAGGTAAGTAGTTATGATAACGGTATAAAGAAAGATTGACAGTAATAGTGATAATTGGGGTGGTATGGTATGAGGGAGAAGATAGAGGTGGGAGAGGTCTTGCATGTAGCAAGGAGTGGAAGGATGATAATAAAGAGTATTGGTGATGTGGCAGGGTTGAGTAGGGGTACAATACTTGTGGATGCAAAGGGTAGGAGCGTTGCAGAAATCATCGAGCTTATAGGACCTGTGCAATCTCCATACATATCTGCTATGCCATTGACTGATAGGGTTAAGAAGTATGTTGGTGCAACTTTGTATGTAGAGAAGGCAAGCAAGAAGGTAAGAAGGCAAAGGGATGGGGAGGGCAAGAGCAAAAGTAAGGGCAAGAGAGTAGAGAGAAGGGGAAGAAGAGAGATGATGAGAGAGAAGAGGGAAGAAGATGGGGAGGAAGAGGAGGGAGGAGGGAAGGAAGAAGAATGATATGCATGCTAAGCATTACTACTATATATCATAGCATAAGATTGGTTGGTGATGTGTTATGGTAGTAGTTGTAAGCCAAAGGTCATGCCCAGAGTGTGGCTCCTCACTTATAGAGGATCAGAGTAGTGGGGAGTACTTCTGCTCATCCTGTGGCTATGTTGCTATGGAGCATATACCAACTCTGCAGCCAGAGAGTATAGCAAGGGAGCCAGAGGAGAGGCTTAAGAGCTCAAGGAGTGGTGGGCATACAAGTTATGCATATCATGATCTAGGCATATCTACAGAGATATCATATGCGAATAAGGACTTCACAGGTAAGAGTATATGCTCTGACATGGTAGAGCAGATAGCAAGTATAAGGAGATGGCATAATAGGTTAAGAGCATGCTCTAGCAGGGATAGAAGGCTACGTAACGTTCTCATCAAGATAAACGAGATATGCTCAATACTATCATTACCAAGTATAGTATGTGAGACAGCATCACTCCTGTATAGGAACTTTGAGAACAAGAGTGAGGCAAAGGGTAGATCTGTAGCATGCATGGCTGCTGCTAGCGTATATCTAGCATGCAAGAGATGCTCTATAGTGAGATCTATGGATGAGATTGTTGAGGCAGCAAACTGCATGCAGAGCAAGAAGTTGGTTTACAGATACTATAGAATGCTTGTAATAGAGCAGCAGGGTAGTGATAGCATTGACATTGCTCAGACACAAGCAGATAAGAAGCATGAACAGCATGTACAGTTGACACTAGACAGGTACATATCAAAGCTCTCAAACCTATCAAGGGTAGATACAAGGGTTGAGAAGCTTGCAATAGATATAGCAAGAAAGGTGGAGGATGAGGATCATAATGCTATGATAGATGGCAAGGCTCCAAACGGGCTTGCTGCAGCATACATATACATAGCAGCGATGCTTCTAGGCATAAAGATTCTCCAGCATGA
This sequence comes from archaeon HR04, assembly GCA_002898655.1. Taxonomy (GTDB): domain Archaea; phylum Thermoproteota; class Nitrososphaeria; order Nitrososphaerales; family Nitrosocaldaceae; genus Nitrosocaldus. The sequence goes on along the minus strand of BEHG01000098.1, from coordinate 2,588 downwards.
CATCTCAAGTGTATCAAATGTGACTGAGGTTACTATAAGGAATAGATGCAGGGAGATACTCAACAACTACAGGATAAGGTTACTGCTTAAATCAACACAATAGATGCCCTTTATACAATTATTTCATTTAATCAATTCTAGCATACAATTAATTGATAAGCAGTATTGAGGAATAAGAATGGTTAGAGTCTCAATATTTATATAAGATCACTCTAATAACGGTGTTATGAGGTTGGAGGTAGTTGATCTTCACGTTAGCATAGATTCAAGGGAGATAATCAGAGGCTTGGACCTTGCTGTTGAGAGTGGAGAGGTGCATGCAATAATGGGTCCAAATGGCTCTGGCAAGAGCACTCTAGCATATACACTGCTTGGACATCCTAGGTATACAGTTAGCAGAGGAGATATAAGGCTTGATGGTGAGAGTATCCTTAACCTATCAACAGATGAGAGGGCAAGGAAGGGTCTCTTCTTAGGCTTCCAGTACCCAGTTGAGATCTCTGGCGTTAGTTTCAGCAACTTCCTAAGGAATGCATACAACATAATGAACAAGTCGTATCAGGATAAGAGCAGGGAGGTGTTCTTAACGGTTAGGGAGTTCCATGATTACATGAAGAGGCAGATAGATGTTGTTGGGCTTGATGGCTCATTCCTTGCAAGGTATCTTAACGAGGGCTTCTCTGGGGGTGAGAAGAAGAGGTCTGAAGTACTCCAGATGTTAGTACTCAAGCCTAGATTTGCTATACTTGATGAGCCTGATTCTGGTCTAGATATAGATGCTGTTAAAGCAGTTGCAAATGCTATAAACAACTTCATAAGCAAGGATACCTCCGTTATGGTTATAACACATTATGCTAGGATACTGAGGTATCTTAAGAAGTTGGATTACGTGCATGTTATGGCTAATGGTAGAGTTGTTAGATCTGGAGGGAAGGAACTTGCTGAGATGCTTGAGGAGAAGGGCTATGGCTGGATAGAGAAGGAGGTAAAGGATGATGAACAGGCGTAGTTACAAGACCTCCTCCTAATAATATTAGTAAGAGTTCATAATTCTTTCTTATGGATGTCCTAATAGGATAGTACATATAGCAGCCAAGGACAGCAGTTTTAGAGCAGATATAAGTCATAATAGTTTGAGGCTATACATGCTTGAGGAAGCCAAAAGGCTTGTGTTACAACTAGCACAATTCAGGTAGGATAGGAGGTAAGATAAGGAAGGATTGCAAGTACAGCTGCTCCAGATGTGGGATATCAATGCCTCAATAGTAAAAAACCTCTACCTTCAGATTGGGGCTTTCTCAGCCAGAAGCTCTTTGAAGATATGAATGGAATGAATGAATGAATGAAGGCTTGGGGTGAGAGTGAGAGTGAGTGCGAGTGGGTTAGGTTCACCCTGACAAGGGAAGAGGCTGATTGATGAATCCCAAGGCTATGATACTAACTACATGGCTCAGAACCTGACTATCTGTACGTATTACAGTAAAGTAAATATGCCTATATCCTCTAGTAGCATGTAATGAGTAATGTATATAGCAGTATCCAAAGCAATGCTCAAGGTTTAGAGATTAGCCATACATTCTTCAACTTCTCATTCTTCAAGGTTGATCAGAAGTGGAGATGGCTTAACGATATTACAAAGCAAGAGTCAGCAAAGGAGTTCATCTCTATACTAGAGTCTGCATCTTCAGATCTGAAGTACAGATCATACTCCCTAGTTGGTTTAAGGGAGGATGCTGATTTTATGCTATGGTTTGCATCAGATGCGCTAGAGAAGGTTCAGAGCGTAGTAGCAAGGCTGTACAGGACAGTTCTAGGCAAGTACATAACCCCAACATACGTTTACATCTCAGTACTCAAGCCATCAACCTACACTGGCAAGGCAGAGTCCTCATTCCTAAATGGTGAGAAGCCATTCAAGTACGTTATAGTCTACCCATTCATAAAGAGTAGAGAGTGGTATCTATTACCATTTGAGGAGAGGAAGAGGATGATGGAGGAGCATGCAATGGTTGGCAGGAAATTCCCCATGGTAAGGCTGAACACATCCTACTCCTTTGGGCTTGATGATCAGGACTTTATGCTTGCGTTTGAGACAGATGATATATATGCATTCCATGAACTCGTGATGCAGTTGAGGGAGACACAGGTAAGCAGGTACGTTGTTAAGGATACCCCTATGTTGGTAAGTATATATAAACCAATAGAGGAGGTGATAAGAGACCTTGGCTAATACTGCTCATACAACAGATAGCAAGATGCTGAGTTGGCATGCACTAAAGGAGTGGGCTATAGTTGTTAGAGCAGTTGAGCAAGGTAGGCACTTCATCCTATTCAGGAAGGGAGGGATATTGGAGGATGGGTTCTCAGTAGCAAGTAATGAGTTCTTGCTATTCCCAACATTTGAGCATCAGAGCAGGCAGTATATAAAGGATGAGTACAGGCTTGATTATGATATGCTGGAGGTTCATGCACCAGTCGATAAGGTTGTGATAAGATCAGCAGCAAGGGTAGCATCATACTATGAGAGCAGTGACAAGTCTAGATTGCTTAAACTTAATAGATACCATATATACAATGATCTCTTCCTA